>DATKKO010000106.1:0-4340 GCA_035542955.1 Terriglobales bacterium | reverse complement strand
TGTTGATGGAGCCGAGGTTGAATCGGGTCTCGGGCCGGTTCTCGATGTGGCTCTCCCGGTCCGCCGGTCCGCGCGCCTCGCGCAGCAGCACGCGATCGCCGTGGGCGACGAGCACCGCGCCCGAGAACGCGTCGGCCCGGGCCAGCGAGTCGAGCCGCGCGCGCACCTTGCTCGTCAGCGCTTCGTCGGTGATGTGGGTGGGCGGCGTGGCCGTCGAGATCGGGGCGGCGGGGTGCGCGACGAGGAGCAACGTGAGCACGAGCGGCGGAACCATCCGAGCCTCCGGGTTCTGGTTCGATCGAGGAGCTTCGAGGCGAGGGTCGAAGTGGAGACTACGATCGACCTGTGAAGCGCCTATGAAGGTCCGGCCGCGGGAAGCACGAAGGTGAAGCATGCGCCCCGGCCCGGTTGGCTCTCGACCGCGACCGTTCCGCCGTGCGCCTCCACGAGCTGCCGCACGATCGCGAGGCCGAGCCCGGTGCCTCCGCTCGCCCGCGAGCGCGAGGGGTCCGCGCGATAGAAGCGATCGAAGACGTGCGACAGGTGCTCGGGCGCGATGCCCTCGCCGTCGTCGGTGATGGAGAGGGCCACGCCGTCCGCGCGGTCGGCCGCCGAAACCGTGATCCGTCCGCGCGCGTGGGTGAGAGCGTTCGCCAGGAGATTGCCGAGGATCTGCGCGAGGCGCCCGGCATCGGCATGCACGTCGCGCACCCCGTCGGGGATCTCCGACGCGAGGGCGATCCCGCGTTCCCGCGCCCGCGCGGACACGGCGGCCAGCGCCGCGGCCACCGCGGGGGCGACCGCGAGCGGGGAGCGGTGGAGCGGGAGCTGCCCCGCTTCGGCGAGCGCCAGCTCCTGCAGATCGTCCACCAGGCGGGCGAGCAGGAGGATCTCCCCGTGCACCGACTCCAGCGCCGCCGGATCGGGCGCGATCAGGCCGTCCTGGATCGCCTCGATATGACCCCGCAGGCGGGTCAGAGGCGTGCGCAGCTCGTGCGCGACGTCGGCGACGAGTCCGCGACGCAGCGCCTCGTTGCGCGCGAGCGACTCGGCCATGCCGTTGAAGGCCCGGGCCAGCTCGCCGATCTCGTCGCGCGAGCGGATCTCGACGCGGCGATCGAGGTTCCCGGCGGCCATCTCCCGCGCCGCGCGGGTGAGCGCCTCGACCGGTCCGAGAATGCGGCGCGAGAGCGTGGCGGCGAGCAGCGCGGCCAGCGCCCCCGCGCCGATCGCGGCGAACAGGAGCCAGCGATTCACGGCCGGCAGGAAGCCGAGCCTGCGTTCCGGCTCCGCCGCGCCGGCCGGGGCGAGCGGGTAGAGACGTCCGAGCGGCCGGCCGTCGGCCGCGTGCACGGCCGGCCCGGGCGCGCCGGAGTAGCGTACCCGCTCGAGGACGAGCGCGCGCCCGCGGCGCGTGCGCACGGTCAGCTCGACCGTGTTGCCACCCAGCGCGCGGATGCGCGCCTCGCGCAGCTCGGGCGCGGACGCGGCGAGCACGCGGCCGGAGTCGTCGGCCAGGACCAGCGCCAGACCCGACAGCTCCGCGGCCCGGGCCAGCAGCGAATCGCCGGGGGCGGCGCCCTGCCGCACCCGGTCCTCGATCAGCGCCGCCGCCCGGGTGAGGCCCTGGCGGCGATCGGTGGTCTCGAGCTGCAGGAACTCGCGGCGCACCGCCACGCGCGAGAGCAGCGAAGCGGCGACCAGCGCGCTCAGCGTCACCGCCACCGTGAGCAGCACGAGCCGGGCGCGCAGGCTACGGAGCACCGGGATCCTCCGCGAAGCGATAGCCGACGCCGAACACGGTCCGGATCCGCTTGGGCCGCGAGGGATCCTTCTCGAGCTTCCGGCGCAGGTTGGCGACGTGCGCGTCCACCGTGCGGTCGAGCGCCGCATACTCGTGCCCGAAGGCGCGGGCGATCAGCTCGTCGCGGCGGAACACGCGGCCCGGGGCCCGGGCCAGCGTCTCGAGCAGTCGGAACTCGTGCGGGGTGAGCGCGACGCGCTGTCCGCGCACGCGCACCTCGAGTCGCGCCGGATCGATCCGGAGGCCGCCCGCCTCGAAGGCGGGGCGCTCGCGCTCGCCCGCGGGTTGGCGGCGCAGCACGGCGCGGACTCGCGCCACCAGCTCGCGCGGACTGAAGGGCTTGGAGACGTAGTCGTCGGCCCCGAGATCGAGGCCCTCGAGGCGGTCGGCTTCGGTGGTGCGCGCGGTGAGCAGGATCACGGGCACGAGCGAGCGCTCGCGCACGCGGCGGAGGACCTCGAGGCCGTCCATGCCCGGCAGCATGCGGTCGAGGACGATCAGATCCGGAGCCGGCGCGGCCTCCGCGAGGCGCAGGCCTTCCCGAGCCGCCGCGGCCAGCAGGACCTCGAAGCCCGCGTGCTCGAGGTAGAGGCGCACGATCTCCGCGGTCTTCGCGTCGTCCTCGATCACCACGATCCTGGTTCTCGGCATGGACCTCCCTCCGCCGCGACCCGGCCCGTCAGCATCGCACAAGGTCGTGAAGACGGCATGAAGGCCGCGGCCATCGACAGCCCGCCCCGATCGTCCTAGATTCCCCGCATCCTCGGCTGTTCCGATCCCGGAGGTCCGCCGTGCGTTCATCCCCCCGCCTGATCGCCGTCCTCGGCATTCTGATCGCCCTGCTCGCCCCGCTCTCGGGACCCGCGCGCGCTGCGCGCGGGTCCCCCGCCGCGCTCGCGAAGTTCGACTTCTACGATCGCGGGCCGTATCGGGACGGCGTGCCCCGGCCGGCCGAGGTTCTCGGCTACGAGCCCGGCACGTTCCACACCTCGTACGGCCAGATGGAGCGCTATGTCGACGCGCTGCTCCACGCCTCGCAGGACCGCATGCGCCGCGAGCCCTTCGGCCGCACCTACGAGTTCCGCGAGCGCGCGCTGCTCGTGATCTCGTCGCCCGAGAACCTGAGCCGCCTCGACGCGATCCGCGCGGCCACGGCGAGGATCGCCGACCCGCGGCTCGCCTCCGACGCCGAGGCGGCGCGCCTCGTGCGCGAGACGCCGCTCACGGTGTGGCTCAACTACAGCATCCACGGCGACGAGTCCGCCTCGTTCGAGGCGATGATGCAGGTCGCCTACCAGCTCGCGGCCGGCGAGGACTCGGTGACGCGCGCGATCCGCGAGCGCTGCGTCGTGCTCATGAACCTCGCGCACAATCCGGACGGGCACGAGCGCTTCGTCACCTGGGTGAACGCGCTCGGCAGCGGCGATCCCGAGCCGTTCGCGATCGAGCAGCAGTGGCAGCAGCCCTGGGGCATCGGCGGGCGCACGAACCACTACCAGATCGACTTGAACCGCGACGCGCTCGCCATGAGCCAGATCGAGTCGCGGCAGATGGCGCGCGAGTTCCGGCGCTGGCGGCCGCAGGTGTTCGTCGATCACCACGGCCAGACCGCGACCTACTTCTTCGATCCGCCCGCCTCGCCGCTGAACCCCGTGCTGCCGGGCGAGCACGTGCGGCGCTGGACCGGGATCTTCGGCCGCGCCAACGCGGACGCCTTCGACCGCTACGGCTGGAGCTACTTCCTGCGCGACCGCTTCGATCTCTTCTATCCCGGCTACTGGGATTCGTGGCCCTCGCTCCACGGCGCGATCGGCATGACCTATGAGACCGACGGCGGCGGCAATCTCGCCATGCGTCGCGACGACGAGACCGTGGTCACGCTCTTGGACGGCATCCGGCGCCACTTCACCGCCTCGCTCGCTACTTGCGCCGCGGCCGCGCTCCATCGCCGCGAGCTGCTCGCCGACCTGCGCGCCTACGCAGCCGGGGCGATCGACGAGGGCCGGCGCGGCGCCGAGCGCGCGATCGTGCTCGACGCGGCGCCCGATCCGCTGCGCGCCGCGGCGCTGGCCGAGAACCTGCTGCACGCGGGCGTCGAGGTGCGCTGGGTGGCGAAGCCGTTCCGCGTCGCCGAGGCGCGGCCGCTGTGGGGCGACCCGCCGAGCCCGAAGCGCGCGGGTGCTTCGTCCACGGCCGCCGCCGCGCCCGCGGGGCGCAGGGGCGGCGCGGCTCGCGACACCGTGGGCTACGCGCCGCCCGGCTCGCGCAAGCCCTACGACTTCCCGGCGCAGGCGCGCGACTTCGCGCGCGGCGCGTTCGTCGTCGATCTCGCGCAGCCCGCGGGCCGTCTCGCGCGCACGCTGCTCGAGCGCGAGGCGCCGATGGATTCGGCCTACGAGCGCTCGCAGCTCGAGAAGTACGCGCGCAACATCAAGCGCGGGAAGAACGCGCCCAAGGAGCGCTACGACTTCTACGACGTGACCGCCTGGTCGCTCGCCGTCTCCTACGGCGTGCCCGCCTTCGGCGTGCGCGAGTT
>DATKKO010000105.1:0-2244 GCA_035542955.1 Terriglobales bacterium | reverse complement strand
GAACTCCTCCGCTCGATCGATCATGCTCAGGTTCTCCCGGGTGATCGCGGTCCCGTACGGAATTCTCGAGGCGAGGCAGGGCGAGGCCGGCTTGCCCGCGCTCGCCAGCCCGTAGCGGGCGGCGATCCGGCGCACGTCCCGTTTGCGGAAACCCAGCTCCGCGAGAGGCGAGCGCACGCCGCGCTCCGCGGCCGCGCGCCGGCCCGGACGCCAGTCCGCGAGATCGTCGGCGATCGTGCCGTCCAGCACGACGGCGCTCTCGCGCCGCGCCACCTCCGCGAGCCGGCGATAGAGCTCGGCCTTGCAGTGGAAGCAGCGGTCGACCGGGTTCGAGCGGAACACGGGATCGGCCAACTCGCCGGTCGTGACCTCCTCGATCCGGGCCCCGAACGAGGCCGCCTGCGCCCGCGCCAGCTCCAGCTCGCGCGCCGCGTACGACTCGGAACGACCGATCACGCCCAACGCGCGCTCCCCGAGCGCATCGCATGCGACCCGCAGGAGGACGCTCGAGTCCACGCCGCCGGAGTACGCCACGACCACGCGGCCGAGACCGACGAGCAGCGCTTTCAGCCGATCGAGCCGATGCTCCAGTCCGTCGGGACTCTCGTCGCCGGGGCCGGGAACGGGGGGAAGCTCGGGCATCTCCATGCCGGGGAGGCTAGCACACGCTTCCTTGGAGCCCGCTGATCACGGATCCCGGCAGCGAACGGACGAGCACGCCGCGGCTCAGCGGGTCCCGCGGCCGCCCGCGGCACCCTTGGGCATCGCACGGGTCCCGCCCACGGCGAGGCCCCGCCCGAAGAGCGCCGCGTGGGCCTCGATGGAGCGGGCCAATGAGTCCTGCCCCGCGCCTCGCGCCACGGCGGCGGCGCGCACGGCCACGATTCCGGCCTCGCCGAATCTCTCCGCCGCGGCCAGGGCCGCGGCCCGCGTGTCCAGCACGTTCGCGTCGGCGCCCCCCGGCAAGCGAAGAGCGCGCTCCGAGAGGCGAAGGCCCTCATTCACGTCGCGGACCCCGGGATCGGAACTCGTGACCAGCAGCCAGGCGAGCTCGTTGCACGGTTCGACCGAGCCGGGCTCGAGGCGCAGCGCGGCGCGCAGGTGAGACGCGGCTTCGGCATCGTGTCCACCCAGACGCAGGAGCGCCAGCGCGAGATGCATGTGGACCTGCGGATCGCGAGGCGTCCACTCCGACGCGAGGCGAAGCTCGGTGACCGCCTCGGAGGGGCGGCCTCGCAGGGCCAGCAGAACGCCCAGCCGATCCAGTGCCTCGACGTAGCCCGGCTTCAAGGCGAGCGCGCGGCGAAAGTACGCTTCGGCCGCCGCGCGATCACCCTGATCCACGGCCACCTCGCCTTCGCGCAGCGCCAGCTCCGGATCGCCGCCGGCCAGCCGCTCGGCGCTCTCGAACTCCCGCCGCGCTTCGGAGAAACGGCGCTCGCGCGCCAGGATCGAGGCCAGCTCGTAGTGCGTGTCGGCCCGGGTCGAATCCGCGGCGATGGCGCGGCGGTACTCGGCGATCGCTTCCTGTTCGTGATGCGCGTCGGCGAGGGCCACGGCCAGGCTCTGGTGCGAGAACGCGTCCCCATGCGTCACCGCGAGCGTGTGGCGGAAGAGAGTGAGGGAGTCTCTCCAGAACGAGACCTGCCGCGCCGTGACGAGCCCCAGGCCGGTCACCGCCAACAGCCCCGCGGCCGTGACGGCGATGCGGGCCGCGCGCCGGGCGCGCGCCAGATCCGCGACGCCCCAGACGAGCGCGACGAGAAGGCCGACGCACGGGATGTACGTGTAGCGGTCGGCGTACGCCTGGCGACCCACCTGGACGATTCCGATCACCGGCACCAGCGTTCCCAGGTACCAGAGCCAGCCAGTCAGCAGGTACGGAGCCGACCGGCGCAGGCGGAGCACGGCGAGGCTCACGAGGACGATTCCCGCCAGGGCCAGGGAGACGGACGCCCAACGGATCGGCTCGAGCGGGTAGTAGGGGGCCAGCCGGTCCGGCCGGAACAGCTTGCCAATGTAGCGCCAGTAGGAGAGCGCCGCGTTGCCGAGGCGCTGCGGCAGCGAGATCGAGTGGAGCACGGAGCCGGTATGCGACTGGACCGTCCAGGTGACCGCCGCGGCGGCCGCGCTCAGCGCGAACAGCGCCCATTTCTCGCGCAGGAGACCGACGAGCGAGCGGGCCGCGGCCGCGGAGGGACCTCGTTCGGCGCGCAGCCTCGTGTCCCCCGTGCGCCCGGCGCG
>DATKKO010000104.1:0-15299 GCA_035542955.1 Terriglobales bacterium | reverse complement strand
GCGCGCCCAGCGGAGCCTGAGCCACTGACCGCTCGGGCTCGCCGAGATCCACGCGACCTCGCGCGCGCTGCCCCGGGTGCGAAGATCGATCAACGCGCTCGCACCCGCGGATCCGGCCACGCTGCTCGAGACCATGACCTGGGCCGAGGGCGCGGCGTTGAACCAGTGCGCGGCCTCGTCGTCCGGAGGCACGGGAAGAGCGGAGTGGCCGACATGGCAGCCGACGCAGCGGCGCTCGCGGGGCGATCCGGCGTTCGTCCAGGCGCTGCGGCCGAAGCCGTGCGCGGCGAGCAGGACGGCTCCATCGGGAGCAATGACCTGGAGCCGCAGCTGCGCGTTCGCGGGCAGGCTGTCGGCCCGCACCGAGCCGTCCGCTCTCACGGCGGCCTCGCGCCAGGGCTGGAGCGGGTCGTGGCGGACCGCGGCAGTGTCCACCTCCAGGAAACGGATGCGCAGGCTGTCCCTCAGAAGCAGCGGCGGGCCCGCACCCGCGTCCACCGGCGCGGCGGTGAAGACGTTGAGGTCGTCGTACGCGACAATCGAATCGCGGGCCGCCGCGGGGTCCGACCACGCCGGTCGCGGTGCCACCCCCAGCACGGTGAGCGCGGCGAAGGCGAGCCGAAGGCACCCGCGGATCGGGGGCATCATGCCCGGATGCTACACTGCGCGCCGCGGCGGGGACAGACACGCGGTTCGCCGGACCCGACCCGGACCCGGTCCGGGCCGGGTGCCCGAAAGGAGGCACGATCGTGACCGAGATGCTGCTCGTCTTCAGCACCTTCGCGAACGAGACCGACGCCGCGCGGGTCACGCGCGCGCTGGTCGACGAGCGCCTGATCGCCTGCGCGAACCTGCTGCCCGGGGCGCGCTCGATCTATCGCTGGCAGGGGCGCATCACGGACGAGCGCGAGGTGGTGGCGCTGATGAAGACGCGCAAGGAGGACTGGACCGCGCTGCTCTCGCGCCTGCACGAGCTCCATCCCTACGAGGTGCCCGAGTGCATCGCGGTGCGGCTGGCCGCGGGCGCGCCGAAGTACATGGCCTGGCTCGAGGAGTCGCTCGAGCCCGGAGCCCCGGCCCGCCCGTCGCCCACGCCTCCGCCCTTGCCCGGCGACCCTGAGGTGGAATGAACCGGGCGCATCTCGTCCTCGGCATCGAGACCTCCTGCGACGATACCTCGACCGCGGTGCTCGAGGACGGCCGCCGCCTGCGCTCGCACCTGATCGCGGCGCAGGACGTGCACCGCCTCTACGGCGGCGTGGTCCCCGAGCTGGCCTCGCGCGCGCACCTCGAGCTGCTGCCGCCGCTCGTCGAGCGCGCGCTCGCCGAGGCGGAGATCGCGGCCAGCGAGCTCACGGCCGTCGCGGTCACGCGCGCCCCGGGCCTGGTCGGCTCGCTCGTGGTGGGGGTCGCGTTCGCGCGCGCGTACGGCGCGGCGCTCGGCATCCCGGTGATGGGCGTGAACCACATCGAGGCGCATCTGCACGCGGCGACGCTCGAGCACGGCGAGAGCCCGCTGCCCGCGATCGCGCTGGTGGTCTCGGGCGGTCACACGGAGCTGGTCGAGGTGCGCGGGTTCGGCCGCTACCGCTGGCTGGGGAGCACGCGCGACGACGCGGCGGGCGAGGCCTTCGACAAGGTGGCGAAGCTGCTCGGCCTCGGCTTCCCGGGCGGTCCGGCCATCGAGCGGCTCGCGGCGATCGGCGATCGCGAGGCGCACGCGTTTCCGCGCCCGATGCTCGACCGGCCGGACCTCGACTTCTCCTTCTCGGGCCTGAAAACCGCGGTGGCGCTGGCCGTCGATCGCCTGGGCCCCGCGCGCACGGAGCGGCAGACGGCGGATCTCGCCGCCTCGTTCCAGGCGGCGGTCATCGACACGCTGGCCGGCAAGACGCTGCGCGCGGTCGATGCGGTGGGCGCGCGCTCGCTCGCGGTCGGCGGCGGGGTCGCCGCGAATCGCGGGCTGCGGGAGCGGCTCGCGCGCGGCTGCGAGGAGCGCGGCATCCCGCTGCGCGTGCCCTCGCTGCGCTTCTGCGCCGACAACGCCGCCATGATCGCGCAGATCGGCGCCTGGATGCTCGCGCGCGGCGACGAGCCCGATCCCGATCTGGACGTGGTCGCCTCGCTCGAGGAATCCGGCCTGCCCATGGGCGGTTGAGCCCTCGGGGCCGGACAGCGCGTCTTCGCGACGCGGGCCACGCACGGCCCGGGCGATTCGAGCGCAAATCCCTGAAGCGCGCCTTGCCCCGTGCCGATACTGAAGATGGGAGCCGCTCCCTCGCGGGGGAGCGGCCTCGCGTGCGCGCGCCGCGGCCGGAGAGATCCGGACCGGGGCGGGCACGGCCGTGGAGTCCGGACCGCAACGGAATCCGAGCCTCTCCCTCGGCAGGAGGCCCACGCAGTGCCCGAGTCGCGGATCCTGATCGCCGAAGACGAGCCGCATCTGCGCGAGATCCTGCGCATGCAGCTCGAGCGGGCGGGCTTCGACGTGATCGAGGCCTGCGACGGCGAGGACGCGCTGATGCTGGCCGAGCAGACGCGTCCCGACGTGATCCTGCTCGACGTGATGATGCCGGGGATAGACGGCTACGAGGCGCTGCGCCGCCTGCGCGCCTCGTACGCGACCCGCTACATCCCGATCATCATGCTCACCGCGAAGAAGGAGAAGGAGGACATCCTCACCGGTTTCCGCGGCGGGGCCAACGACTACCTCACGAAGCCGTACAACGGCGAGGAGCTGCTGCTGCGGGTGAACAACCAGCTCCGCTGGAGCCGCCAGCAGCGCGAGGCGAACCCACTCACCGGGCTGCCGGGCAATCTGTCGATCAACGAGGAGATCGAACGGCGCCTCGACTCCGGCGTGCCGTTCGCGCTGCTCCAGGTCGACATCGACTTCTTCAAGTCCTACAACGACCAGTACGGCTACGCGCGCGGCGACCAGGCGATCCAGGGCCTCACGCGCATCCTGATCGAGGCGGCGCGCCATCACGGGGAAGGGAACTTCGTCGGGCATATCGGCGGCGACGACTTCGTGCTGCTCACGTCGACCGAAAGCGCCGAGGCCGTGGGGCAGGAGATCATCGACGCCTTTACCCGCCTGGTCCCGACCCTCTACGACGCCGAGGACCGCGAGCGCGGCTATGTCGAGGTGCTGGGCCGCCGGCACGACACCGAGCGCTTCCCGCTGATGAGCGTGACGATCGCCATGGTGAGCACCGATCGGGCGCAGGTCTCGCATCTCGCGCAGCTCGTCGACATCGCCCAGGAGCTGAAGGCCCACGGCAAGGGCATCCCGGGCAGCGTGCTCGTGGGCGAGCGGCGGCGCCGCACCGAAGGGCCGCCGGGCGCCGAGCGGCACGCGGCGTAGGACGAACGATGAGTCGCAAGAACACGAATCGGGGGCCGTCCACCAGCGAGCTGCGGATGAAGTCGGAGCTGGACCGCGCGCGGCGCGAGCTGGTCAAGCTCAAGAAGTCGCCGGCCGATGCCGCGCCGCCCACCGGGCCGTCGGACGCCGAGGCCGCGCTCAAGGCGGCCGCGCCCGATTCGCCCGAGGAGGTGGCCGCGCTGCGCCGGCTCGTGAACGAGCTGACGGCCACGCGGCAGCGCCTCTCCCGGCTCTATTTCAGCCAGCTCGAGGACAATCAGAAGCGGCAGCGCAGGCTCCACCAGATCCTCGAGAGCATCGGGCGGATCAACTCCGAGCTGGACCTGGACACGCTCATGCGGCGCATCGCGGAGACCGTGTCCGAGATGCTGGGCTTCCGCATTGTCCTGATCCGGATCCGTGAGCCCGGGTCCGACCGGCTGCGCGCCCGCGCCTTCGTCGGCGTCGACGAACAGGGCCGCGCGCAGCTCTCCGCCGACGACATCCTCGTCGAGCAGTTCCTGTCCTGGCTCAAGGACGAGTTCCGGGTCAGCCGCTCGTACTTCATCAGCCACCGCGCCGCGTTCAACAAGGAGCTGCCGGCGGGGGTCCGCCCGAATCTCGGACCGCGCGAGGAATGGGAGTGGCACGAGGACGACGTGCTCCTGATCCCGCTCTACAACCGCGGGGACGAGCTGCTCGGGTACTTCTCCGTGGACGATCCGGCCGACCGGCTCGTGCCCTCGACGGAGACCATCGAGCTGCTCGAGATCTTCGGCAACCATGCCGTGGCCGCCATCGAGAACGCCCGGCTCTACCGGAAGCTGGAGTCGCAGACCCGGGCGCTCAAGGAAGCGGGGCAGCGCACGCAGGAGCTGCACGCGCTCAAAAGCAACTTCCTCTCCACCATCTCCCACGAGCTGCGCACGCCGCTCACGGCGCTGCGGGCCGTGCTCGACACCCTGCTCATCGCGAGCGAGGGGGAGATCCCGCCGGAGAAGCTGCGCCACTTCCTCGGGATCATGAACGAGGAGACCCAGCGCCTGGGCCGGCTGATCGAGTCGGTGCTGGACCTCAATTCCTTCGATTCCGGGGAGTTGCGCCCGGCCCGCGAGTCGGTGGACATCGCCGAGATCGTGCAGGACACGGTGAAGCTGCTCGACCCCGTGGCCGAGACGGGGCAGGTAAACCTCAAGCTGGTGAACGATTGCGCCGATACCCGGGTGGAAGCGGACCCGGACCAGATGCGGCAGTTGGTCCTTCACCTGGGGAGCAACGCGGTCAAGTTCACCCCGGCGGGAGGCTCGGTGACCGTGTTCCTGTCGGGAACGGCGGACGAGATCGCGCTGCGGGTGGAGGACACCGGCATCGGGATCCCGGAACAGGCGCTCGAGAAGGTGTTCGAGCGCTTCTATCAGGTGGACTCGTCGCTGGTCCGGCGCTACGGCGGAGCGGGACTCGGACTGGCGGTGTGCAAGTCCATCGTGGAGTGGCACGGAGGGAGGATCACCGCCGAGAGCGCCCCCGGCCGCGGTTCGAGCTTCACGGCGGTGCTGCCCCGGCGGCACGGGCCGCGGGTGATGACGCGGAGGGACCCGTCGGCGCCGCAGGCGTCGGACGATCTTTTGAGGCTGGCGATCGAAATGGTGGCCGAGGTGATGGACGCGCGCGTGGTCTCGCTGCTGGCTCCCGGGCCGGACGGCGATCTGATCGTGCGCGCGGCGCTTGGACTCGACGACCGCGTGGTGCGCGAGGCCCGCATCCCGGTGGGGACCGGCGTGGCCGGCTGGGTCGCGAGCAACCGGCGTCCCGTGTGCGTGTCGAACGCGCAGGAGTCGAGCGAGATCGCGGGCTCGGGCCGCGAGCGCTACAAGACCCGCACCTTCATCTCGGTGCCGCTCGAGGACGAGACCGGCCTCGTCGGCGTGCTGAACGTAACCGATCCCATCTCGGGAGAGCCCTTCGACGCGCAGGACTGCGAGCTGCTGCTCCATCTCGTCGAGCGCGTCGGCGCGGCGTGGGCGGTGCTCGGCCGGGCGGACGCGGATCCCGCCGGTCTCGAGGACACCGCACGCTCGTTGCGGCAGATGCTGCGCCATCTCGAGCGCAGCCGCTCCGAGGCGCCGGGCAACGTGCGCCTGGCCCGGGCGCTGGCGCAGGAGCTCGGGCTGTCCGAGGAGGAGATCGCTACGATCAGCGTGGCGGCCGGCCTGCACGACATCGGCATGGCCCGGCTGCCCGGCACGCTGCGCGAGAGCGCAACCACGTTCTCCTCGGGCGAGCGGGCGTTGATGGAGCGACACGTCGAGCTGGGCGCCGAGCTGCTGAAACCGCTCGAGTCGGTGGGCGCGGTGCGCGAGATCGTGCTCTCGCACCACGAGTGGTGGGACGGCACGGGCTATCCGCGGGGGCTGCGCGAGGAGGAGATCCCGATCGGCGCGCGCATCCTCTCGGTGGTGGACGCCTGGGAGAGCATCACCGTGGGGCGCACGCACCGCGCGCCGCGGAACGAGGAAGACGCCCGGCTCGAGCTGCGGCGTCTGGCGGGACGGCAGTTCGATCCCCGCGTGGTGGAGGCCTTCGAGCGCGTGCTGGACGCCGCACGGCGGCCGGCCGGGCCGGATGAGCCTCAAGCGCAGGACGACGCGAACGCCATCGCAAGGAGGTGATCGACAATGGCGAAGGGCAAGATCCTGGTGGTGGACGACGAGATCTACATCGTGCACATCCTCGACTTCAGTCTGGGGATGGAAGGCTACGAGGTGCTGACGGCGCTCGACGGTGAGCAGGCGCTGGAGAAGGCGCGCGCCG
This sequence comes from Terriglobales bacterium, assembly GCA_035542955.1. GTDB lineage: Bacteria > Eisenbacteria > RBG-16-71-46 > RBG-16-71-46 > RBG-16-71-46 > JANXPZ01. Next base: position 9,121 of record DATKKO010000104.1, on the reverse strand, counting down.
AGCACCCGGACCTCATCGTCCTCGACATCATGATGCCCAAGCTGGACGGCTACGAGACCTGCAAGCTGCTCAAAGCCGAGGCGACGACCCGGGACATTCCGGTGATCCTGCTCTCGGCGAAGGGCCGCAACGTGGACCAGAAGATCGGCTTCGAGGTCGGAGCCGACGACTACATCACGAAGCCGTTCAGCCCGCGCAAGCTGGTCGAGCGAATCAACGCGCTGCTCGGCCAGGCGAGTCCGCACCGCATGCAGGCCTGATCCCGGTCCGAGCGTTCCTCCTCGTTGACCGGGATCGGGCCGCGGACGGCGGCTGCCCCGCGCTCGCGCGGGAACGCGGCCCCGAATCCGCGGCGTGCGGCCGGACCACCGCTTCGCGGTGGTGCCCGCCGCCGGCCTGAGATCCGTTCGCTTCCGATCCGCGCGCACTTGCCCCCTCGCGTGCCTGCCGTCATGCTGGCGCGTCACGACCGACCCGCCCCGCACGGATGGCCATGCCCTTCGCCCACGTCGCGCTGCCCCTGCCGCTCCGACAGACCTTCGTCTATCGGATCCCGGATTCCCTCACGGCCCGCGGGGTCGCCGGCGCGCAGGTCTCGGTTCCGTTCCGCGGCCGCACGAGGCGCGGCGTGATCGTCGCGCTGTCCGCGACCTGCGAGCGGGCGCGCGTGAGCGAGCTCTCGGCGGTCCTGCCCGGATCCCCGCTCTCGGCGCACCTGCTCGAGCTGGCGCGCTGGATCGCCGAGTACTACCTGGCCCCGCTCGGCGAGGTGCTGGCCGCGAGCCTGCCGGGCGGGCTCGAGGGTTTCGCGGGCAGCCGCGCCCGGCGCTCGGCCGAGGAGGAGCGCGCGATCGCGCTTCCCCTGCCCGAGCGCATCCGCCTCACGCGCGAGCAGGGCGAGGCCTTGCGCGAGGTCGTGAGCGCGATCGGCCGCGGCCGCTTCTCCCCGCTGCTGCTCCACGGGGTGACCGCGAGCGGCAAGACCGAGGTCTACCTGCGGGCCGCGCACGCCGCGCGCGAGGCCGGCAGGCAGACGCTGGTGCTCGTGCCCGAGGTCGCGCTGGGCTCGCAGGTGGTCGCGGCCTTCCGCCGGCGCTTCTCGGCGCGCGTGGGCGTGCTGCACTCGTATCTCGCGGTGGGCGAGCGGCGCCGGAACTGGGAGCTGGCGAGCCGGGGCGCGCTCGACGTGGTGGTCGGCGCGCGCTCGGCGGTCTTCGCGCCGCTGCCGAACCTGGGGCTCATCGTGGTGGACGAGGAGCACGAGCCCGCCTACAAGCAGAGCGAGATGCTGCGCTACCACGGACGCGACGTGGCGGTGCGGCGCGCCCAGCTCCTCGGGATCCCGGTGGTGCTGGGATCGGCCACGCCGAGCCTCGAATCGCTCGCGAACGCGGCCCGGGGCAAGTACACGCTCCTGCGCCTGCCGCGCCGCGTGGACGGCCGCCCGCTGCCGCAGGTGCGTGTCGTCGATCTGCGGCGCGAAGGCGCGCCGGGCACGCTGCTGTCGCGCCCGCTGCGCGCCGCGCTCGAGGAGCGGCTCGCGCGCCGCGAGCAGTCGGTTCTGTTCCTCAATCGTCGCGGACACTCCCACTACACGCAGTGCCGCGCCTGCGGCTTCACGCCGCAGTGCCCGAACTGCGACATCACGCTCACCCTGCACCTCGCCCCCAACGTGTGGCGCTGCCACTACTGCGATCACGCGCAGCCGGCCTCGGCGCGATGCCCGGCCTGCGGGTCGCCCCTCCTCCGCTTCGCCTCGGGCGGCACGCAGCGGGCCGAGCGCGAGATCGCGACCACGCTGCCGGGGGCGCGCGTGCTGCGCCTCGACACGGACGTGGCCCGGGTGCGCGGCTCGGCGCACGAGGTGCTCTCGGCCTTCGCCCGCGGCGAGGCGGACGTGCTGCTCGGAACGCAGATGATCGCGAAAGGGCTCGATTTCCCGCGCGTGACCCTGGTCGGGATCCTCGACGCGGACGTCGCGCTCCATCTGCCCGACTTCCGCTCGGCCGAGCGCACCTTCCAGCTCCTGGTCCAGGTCTCGGGGCGCGCGGGCCGGGGCCCGGTCGCGGGAGAGGTGTTCGTGCAGACCTGCACGCCCGAGCACCCGGCCGTGGCGGCGGCCACGCTTCACGACGAGCGGATGTTCCTCGATGATGAGCTGCGGGCGAGGCGCGAAGCCGGCTATCCCCCGTTCACGCGGCTGGCCACGGTGCTCGTCTCCGGCCGCGACGAGCCGGAGGTGGAGTCCGCGACCACGCGCATCCGGGACCAGATCGCCGATCGGGCCGCGGCAGCCGGGGTCTCGGTTCTGGGGCCCGCCCCGCAGGCTCTGTCCCGGCTGAAGGGGCGCCATCGCTGGCACCTGCTGCTCAAGGCTACGCACGCGGCGAGGCTCCGCGACATCGTGGCTCTCGCCCTCGATCAGGCGGACTCCGCCCGACTCAAGGGTGTGCGCGTGGTGGCGGACATCGATCCGGTCGACGTGCTGTAGTCGAGCGCCCGGGGCACGCGAGGGCGGGGCTCCTCCGGCACCCTCCGGACCCACGCTCCGCGTGGGGCCCCCCGGCTCCGGGTGGCCAGTCGGAGCCCTCCCTGGCCTGCCCCCGCTCCGCCGTGCCGCGACCGCCACACCGTTGTGTCAGGTAAGCAACGCGCGACGGCGGCCGGGAGCATCCCAAGGTGGGGCACAGGCCGGCCGTCCTCCTTGACGCCGTTGCGATTGCGCCCCTAGAGTCGTTCCGCTCAACGAGCCTGCCGTCCGTCCGGACTGGCACGCTTCCCGCTCCGAAGGGTGCATCGATGAACCAACGCATCGCGAATCACAAGGTCGCCGCCCCAGGGACCGAAGCCAACCGCTCGGCCAACGGCGAGGCTCCCGCGAGTCCCGCCGTCACCTTCGAGATGGTCCGCGACAATCCCCGGGTCAAGAGCTTCATCCGCAGCGCGGACAGCGCGCTCGCCGAGATCGGCTACACCGAGCACGGCGAGCGTCACGTGGGGCTGGTGGCCCACATCGCCTACAACACCCTCAAGCGGCTCGGCCATCCCGATCGCGAAGCGGAGCTGGCAGCGATCGCCGGATACCTACACGACATCGGGAACGCGGTGAATCGCGAGGTCCACGCCCAGACCGGGGCGGTGATGGCCATGCGCATCCTCACCGACATGGGCATGCCGGACGAGGAGGTCGTCCAGGTGATGGGGGCGATCGGGAACCACCACGAGACCGACGGCTCGGCGATCAGCGCGGTGGCCGCGGCCGTGATCCTCGGCGACAAGAGCGACGTGCACCGCACCCGCGTCCGCAATCCGGACATGATCAAGTTCGACGTGCACGACCGGGTCAACTACGCGGTCGAGAAGAGCTTCCTCAATGTGGACGAGTCCCGGAAGGAGATCACGCTCGAGCTGACGATCGACACCAAGATCTCGCAGGTCATGGAGTACTTCGAGATCTTCATGACCCGGATGCTCGCCTGCCGGAAGGCGGCCCTCTTCCTCGGGACGTCCTTCGGACTGACGGTGAACGGGAACCGACTCACCTGAACATGCGGTGGCCGGGGGCCGGGCGCACGCCCGCGCCGCCGGCATCGAACTCCCTCCGGGCGCGCGGTCCGTCGCTGGCGCGGCGGGGAGGGGCCGCCGCGGGAGCGGCGAATGAAGGAGGAGAACGTGAAGCATCGTGCGATCGCGATCGGCGCTGGCCTGGCCGTGCTGGCCCTGGCGCTGACCGGAACGGCCGAAGCACGCAATCCCAATTGCGCGGGCGGGATCCAGTACGTGGTCCAGGGGATGCGCGACAAGGAGAAGGGCAACCTGGACGACTACCGCCGCGAGATGTCGAAGGCGGTGGATCGCCTGAGCGCCTGCGCGACCGAGGATCCCGAGGATCTCGAGGCTCTCGCGTATCTCGGCTGGGCGTACGCCGAGGTCGACAGTTGCGGGCCGGCCGGCCGTGCGTTCCAGAAGGCGATCGACGGGCTCAGGGCCAAGGGAGACAAGAAGGTGAGCTGGGCCGAGAGCAATCGCGAATCGTACTGGGCCAAGAGCTTCAATCAGGGCATCGGCGCGATCAACACGGGCCAGGGCTTCTATCCCGATTTCACCAAGGCACCCGCCGACGAGACCGAGAAGACCCTGAAGGACCAGGCGCAGAAGAAGTACGAGGAGGCGCTCGCGGCCCTGAGCTGCGCCGTGGAGCTCAAGCCCGGCGACCCGAAGACGATCCGCAATCTCGCTACCGTGCACGCGCTCACCGGTGACCTGGTCGGCGCGGAGTCGATCCTGCGCGAAGGGTTGAAGTCGGCGCCCGGGGACACGGACCTGACGAGCGCGCTCGGGACCGTGCGGAAGAACTACGCGGGCAAGCTGATCGAAGAGAAGAAGTACGAGCAGGCGATCACGTTCTACGCCGACCTGGCGAAGACCAACCCGCAGGATGCCGACGCCCATCTCGGCATGGCGGACGCCTATTTCAACTGGGCGCTGGCGCAGAAGAGCGACTCCGCGCGGGCCAGCTACAAGGCCGCAGGAGACGAGTACGCGAAAGCTGCGGGCCTCAGGCCCGGCGAGGCGGACCTTCTCTACAACGCCGCTCTCTCGCACCAGAACGCGAACGACTTCGCGCAGGCCGGGTCGGAATGGCGGGAATACCTCAAGCTCAAGCCGGACGACGTCTCGGCGCTCAGCGCGTTCGGCGCGGCGCTGGCCGAACTCAAGAAGTACGACGACGCGGCCGAACAGCTGCACAAGGCCGTGATGCTGAAGCCGAAGGACGGGAACCTCCATCGGCAGCTCGGCGGCGTGTACGCGCGCGCGGACAACCAGACCAAGTCGTACGAGGAGATGGTCGTCTATCTCGCGATCGAGCGCGGACAGGCGGCGCCGGATGCGGCGGAGGCCGCGAAGAAGGCCCCGGCGAACAGCGACGCGGCGAAGACGCTGGCGTCGCTCGGCGCTCCGGACGAGCTGCGGTTCTGGGAAGCCGAGGGCCAGAAGTACGAGACCTGGCTCTACTGGGGCAAGTCCGCCGCCTACACCTTCCGCGGCGGGCAGCAGGTCGTGAAGACCGATTGGGGCGCCGCGCCGCCGAAGCTCTCGGCCGCCCCTCAGGCAACGAAGCCGGCGACCGGCAAGAAGAAGTAGCGATCGCTCCCGGCCGCGGGGCGTTCGTCGCGGACGTATGGCGGGCCGGCTCGGTGAATGACCCGGGCCGGCCCGCTGGCGTCGAGGAGGGTAGCATCGATGGCGAGCCGACTGACCGAGGGCACGGTCGCGATTCTCGGATTCGGCAACCAGGGTGAGGCGCACGCTTCGAACCTGCGCGACGCCGGACTCGAGGTCGTGGTCGGGGCGCGGCCCGAGGGAAGAGGGAGCGCCCGGGCGAAGGCGCTTGGATTCCCCACGCTCGATCTGGCGCATGCGGCGAGCCGGGCGGCGGTCGCGGCCGTGCTGCTCCCGGACGAGGTCGTACCCGCGCTTTGGCCCGGGCTGCTTGGGGCCCTGGCACCCGATGCCGCGCTGGTCTTCGCGCACGGTTACAACCTCCTCTACTCGGGTCTGCCGTTTCCCGAGCGCGGCGATGTCGTGCTCGTGGCTCCGACGGCTCCCGGCCGCGTCCTGCGCTCGTTGCGCGAGCGGGGCGAGAGCGTTCCGGGTTACCTCGCGGTCCATCGGGACCGCAGCGGGTCGGCCTGGACGCTGGCGGGCGAGTACGCGGATCGGCTGGGTTGTTCGCCGGTGTGGAGGACGACCGTCCGCGAGGAGACCGAGGTCGATCTCTTCGGCGAGCAGGCCGTGCTCTGCGGCGGGCTCAACGCGCTGCTCGTGGCGGCCTTCGAGACGCTGGTCGCGGAGGGCTACGCGCCCGAGATGGCCTATCTGGAGTGCGTGCATCAGCTCGTGTACCTGGCGGACCTGCTGCACGAGCGCGGCCTCGCCGGGTCGCGCCGCTCGATCAGCGCGACGGCTCTGTTCGGGGATCTCACGCGTGGCCCGCGGATCGTGGGCGAGGCCGCGCGCTCCGAGATGAAGTCGATTCTCGGCGAGATCCGGAGCGGCGCCTTCGCCCGCGAATGGGCGGCGGAGGCCGCCGGAGGGAAGCGATGGCTGGGCGAGCAGACGGCCCGAACCGAGCGGCATCCCCTCGAGGAGGCGCGGCGACGCGTGCTCGAGGCCGAGAAGGAGACAGGCTGACCCGCCCGAATCGCGCAACGCCTTGGGCAAAAACCCGTTGACAGCCTTTCGCCCGGGTTGCTAGCCTGCGCTCCGACTAGTCTGGCGTCCAGCTAGCCTGCCCAGACCGGACGGACCCGGCTCTCTCGGTGCGAGGAGGACGAGATGACCAAGGCGGATATCGTCGATCAGATCGCGGAACGAACCGGTCTCACCAAGAAGGATGTGGCCGAGACCGTCGATCATTTCCTGAATGCGGTGGCCCGCGCCCTGGCCAGCGGTCATCACATCGAGATCCGCGGTTTCGGCACGTTCCGGGTCAAGGACCGCAAGTCTCGCATCGCCCGCAATCCACGCACCGGGGAGGCCGTGCCCGTGCCCCCGCGCAAGGTCCCGGTCTTCAAGGTCTCCAAGGAGCTGAAGGACATGGTGTCGCAGGGCTAGGCTCCGTCCGAGAATTCCACCGCGACGGGTCCGGAATTCTCGGACCGAGCCGAGCCCCTGAGCTGAGACGAAGCGGACGGGCGCGAGCGCGCCCGTCCGCTTCCGTCTGCTCGAGAATCAGCGCCGGCTGTTCCGGAGGAGGAGCAATCGCAGGAGCTGCAACGCCGCGACGCCCGCCGACGCGACGTACGTGAGCGCCGCCGCATCCAGCACCTTCTTCGCGCCGGCCACCTCGTCGGGGGCGATCGATCCCGTCTCGGTGAGCTGCGCGAGCGCGCGCTTCGAGGCGTTGAACTCGACCGGCAGCGTGATGAGCTGGAAGAGCAGGGCGGCCGCGAAGAGCAGGATGCCCAGGTCCATGAGAAAGAACGACAGGCTCGAGCGGAAGATGAGGCCGATCAGGAACAGCGGCAGCGCCGCCCCGCTCGCGAAACCGGCCGCGGGCGCGATGGCCGAGCGCGCCATGAGCGGCGCGTAGCCGGTGGCATGCTGCAGCACGTGGCCGACCTCGTGGGCCGCCACGGCGATCGAGGCGAGCGAATCCCCCTCGTAGTTGCCCGGTGAGAGTCGGACCTTCTTCGTGCGCGGGTCGTAGTGATCGCTGAGCACGCCGCCGATCTCCTCGATTCCCACGTCCGAGATGCCGTTGCGCTGCATGATCGCCCGGGCCATGTCCCGGCCGGTCATGCCGTTCGCCGCGCGGACCCGGGACATCTTCTGGTACGTGCTCTGGACACGCCACTGGGCCCACATGGCCAGGATGAACGCCGGGATCAGCAGGACGAAGGTCGGGTCGTAACCCCAGTAGAACATCGTCGAATCCACTCCTTTGCGGAACGCGCCGCTCGTTTGGATGCCGGTCGTCCCCGCGGATGTCCGGGCCCGGTTCCGGGCCGCGCTCTCCGCCCGAGCAGGCAACAGCTTGCGCCCGTTGTCAAGCGGGGCGGAGCGGTCTGCTACACTCGGCGCCCGCCACTCCGATCCCGTTCGTCTCTCGAGGAATCCTCCATGAATCCCTCTCGCGTGCCCGTCGATCTGCGCAGCGATACCGTGACCCGCCCCACCCCCGCGATGCGCCGGGCCATGATGGAGGCCGAGGTGGGCGACGACGTGTTCGGCGACGATCCCACCGTGCAGGCGCTCGAGCGCCGGGTGGCCGAGATCGCGGGCAAGGAGGCGGCGCTCTACGTGCCGAGCGGCACGATGGGCAACCAGCTCGCGCTGAAGAGCCACACCGAGCCGGGCGACGAGGTGCTGCTCGAGCGCGAGTCCCACATCTTCGTCTACGAGCAGGGCGGACTGGGCGCCAACTCGGGGTGCCTCGCCCACGTGGTGCGCGGGGATGGCGGCGTGATCGCGCCGGAGCGGATCGAGGCCGCGGTCCGCGACTGGCGGACCGATGACCACGTGGCGCGCGTGCGCCTGGTCTGCGTCGAGAACACCCACAACCGGCAGGGCGGGGCGATCGTGCCGCTCGATCGCCTGCGCGCGATCGCCGCGGCCGCGCGCGCGCGCGGCGTGGCCGTGCATCTCGACGGCGCGCGGCTGTGGAACGCGAGCGTCGCCACCGGCATCCCGATCCGCGAGTGGGCGGACACGGCCGACAGCGTGATGATGTGCTTCTCGAAGGGGCTCGGCGCACCCGTCGGCTCGATCCTCGCCGGCCCGGCCGAGTTCGTGCGCCGCGCGCGGCGCGTGCGCAAGCGCTGGGGCGGGGGCATGCGCCAGGTCGGCATCCTCGCCGCGGCCTGCCTGTACGCGCTCGATCACCATGTCGAGCGCCTGGCCGAGGATCACGCCCGGGCGCAAGCGCTGGCCCGCGGCTTCGCGGTGGTCCCGGGCGTGCGCGTACCCTCGCCGGACACGAACATCGTGATCGTCGAGCTCGAGGATCCCGCGCTCGAGCCCGCGGCGGTCCTGCGCGAGCTGGAGTCCCGGGGCGTGCGCATGCTCGGCTTCGGCGCGCGCCGCCTGCGGGCGATCACGCACCTCGACGTCGACGACGCGGGGATCGCCCGCGCGGTGGACGGGTTCCGCGCGGCGGTGGGCGCGCAGGTGGGGCGTGGCTGAGCGAAGCCGCGGGCGCGAATCCGGCAGCCCGCACCCTCACCCTCGTCTCCCGCCGCCCGAGCCGTCGCCCTCCGACCCGCGTGGAACGCCGGGCTGGTGGTGGCCGTTCGCGCTGGCGTTGCTGTTCGCAGGCGCGCTCGCCTGGCGGCTCGACTTCCTGAGCCGGCTCGGGGCTTCGGTCGCGGGCGGCAGCCTGATCGAGGACGCGCTCAGCTACTGGTCGTGGTCCGGATTCCTGCGCACGCACGGGCTCCTCGGCACGAACGCGTTCTTCCTGGGTCCGCTCTACCCGTACGTGCTCGCCGGCCTGCGCGCGATCGTGGGTGACTCGATCCCGCGCGTGCTCACGGCCCAGGCCGTCTGGGGCTCCCTCGCCGTGCTCCTCCTCGCCGACGCCGCGCGGCGCCTCACGCGGCCCTGGATCGGCCTGCTC
>DATKKO010000103.1:0-2072 GCA_035542955.1 Terriglobales bacterium | reverse complement strand
CCCCGTCCATCTCCACGAAGCCGTCCGCGACCGGTCCCTCGCGCAGCTCCTGGAGCTCGCGGGCGAAGTAGGCGTCCAGGTCGATCCCGAAGCGGCGGGAGACCGCGGCGCCGTCGAGGTGGAAGTTGCACATGAGCTGCGAGATCACGTGGCGGCGCACGTGGTCGTCGGGGCTCAGCCGGTAGCCCCGCTCGATCGGGAAGCGCCCGGCGTCGAGCGCCGCGTGGTACTCGGAGAGCTTCTTCACGTTCTGGGCGAACGCCCCGCCCACGTCGCCGATCGCCGACACCCCGGCCCCGAGCATGTCCGGGGCGGGCTTCACCGTGTAGCCCATGAAGTTGCGGTGCAGCGTCCGGGACCGCGCCGCCCGCGCCAGCTCGTCCTCGGGCAGGGCGAAGTGGTCCATCCCGATCGCCTGGTAACCGGCGTCGAGAAACCGCCGCCGGGCTTCGAGGAAGAGCGCGAGCTTCGTCTCCGGCGAGGGCAGGTCCTCGGGCCGCAGGCGCCGCTGGTTCCCGCGGATCCAGGGCACGTGGGCGAACGAGTACACCGCCACACGGTCGGGGCGCATCCGGACGACGGCGTCCACCGAGCGGCCGAAGGAGTCGAGCGTCTGGAAGGGCAGCCCGTAGATGAGGTCGATGTTGATCGAGACGTAGCCGAGCTCGCGGGCCCGCTCGAAGAGGGCGCGCGTCTCCGGCTCGCCCTGGACCCGGTTGACGGCCTGCTGCACCGCGGGAGTGAAGTCCTGGACCCCCATCGAGAGGCGATTGAAGCCGAGCGCCCGCAGCGTCTCGAGCTGCGCGAACGAGGTCACGCGCGGGTCCACCTCGATCGCGACCTCGGCCCCCGGCTGGATGTCGAAGTGACGGGCGACCGTGGCCTGGAGCGCCTCGATCTGCGGGACGGAGAGGTAGGTCGGCGTCCCTCCGCCCCAGTGGTACTGGACGACGCGCCGCCGGCCCTGCAGGTGCTCGGCCAGGAGCGCGATCTCGCGGTGCAGGTAGTCGAGGTAGTGCGCGGCCACCTCTCGCTTCTTCGTGATGATGACCATGCATCCGCAGAAGGTGCAGCGCTCCTCGCAGAACGGCAGGTGGAGGTAGAGCGAGAGCGGGGCGTCGCGGTCGGCCGCCGCGCGGGCCAGGTGCTCGCGGTACGCCGCCTCGTCGAACCGGGCATGGAACTCCACGGCGGTGGGGTACGACGTGTAGCGCGGACCGGGCCGGTCGTACCGGCGCAGCAGGTCGACGGTGACTTCGGGTTCTCGCGCCGCCGCGGGGACTGTCGCGCCCTCGTTCCCCGTGGCGAGCCCGTCGCGCGGGCTCGGGACTTCCAGGCTCATTCGGGCTCCTTTGCCGACAGCTCCCGCACGGCGTCGACCAGCGCGCGGGCGTGCTCCGGCGGGGTCTGGGGCAGGATGCCGTGGCCGAGATTGAAGACGTGCCCGCGCGCGGGACCCGGGCGGAGGCCGGCCCGCCTGTCCTCGAAGCAGCGCGCGCCGCGCAGCACCACCTCGGCCCGCCTCCGGACCTCCGGCACCGGCCCGAGGAGCACCGCGGGGTCGAGGTTTCCCTGGACCGCGACCCGCGGGCCGAGCCGGCGGCGCGCGTCGGCGAGGTCGATGCGCCAGTCGAGGCCGATCACCTCGGCGCCGGTCTCGACCGCTTCCTCCAGCCAGCCGGCGGCGTCGCCCGCGTAGTAGATCGTGGGCACGAAGCTACCGCGCGCGGACTCCCGCACGCGCTCGAGCACGCGCCGGGCGTAGGGAACGACGAACGTGCGCACGTCCCCGGGGGACAGGATGCCGGCCCACGTGTCGAACAGCATGGCGGCCGAAGCACCCGCCCCGACCTGCGCGGCGAGAGACGACGCGACCGTGTCGGCGCACTTCGCGAGCAGGGCGTGGGCGGTCTGCGGGTCCGAGAACAGCAGGCTCTTGATGGCCGCGAAGGACTTGCTGCCGCCGCCCTCGACGAGGTAGGTCGCCAGCGTGAACGGGGCGCCCACGAACCCGATGAGAGGCACGTCAGGCGGCAGCTCGTGACGGATGAGCCGGACCGCCTCCGGCACGA
>DATKKO010000102.1:0-3981 GCA_035542955.1 Terriglobales bacterium | reverse complement strand
CGGCTCGGGCTCGTTCCCCGCCGTCCGCGATGAGCGCGGGCGCCGCGGAATCGGCCGCGGCCGCCGGGCCGCGCATCCTCATCGTCGACGACGACCGTCGCATCCTCGAGCTGCTCGAGATCGCCTTCACCGCGCACGGCTTCCGCGTGCTCACCGCGCCCGACGGCGAGCAGGCGACGAAGCTCACGCTGACGGAGCGGCCGGACGTCGTGGTGCTGGACATCCGCCTGCCCAAGAAGAGCGGGCTCGAGGTCTGCGAGTGGCTGCGCAAGGACCCGGATGATCCGCTCATCCCGATCCTCATGCTCTCCGCCATGACCGATACCGAGACGCGCCTGCAGGCCTTCACGCGCGGCGCGGACGACTACCTGGTCAAGCCGTTCTCGCCGAAGGAGCTGATCGCCCGGGTCAAGCGCCTGCTCGCGCGCTCGGCCGACGCGCGCGAGGCGCACCTGCGCCGCGTCGAGTTCGAGCGCGAGGCGCATCGGGCGACCGAGGAGACCCGCCGCACCCAGACCGCGGCGCTCCACGAGCAGCGCGTGCATTCGCTGGCGACGGGGCTCGGGCTCGATCTCCTCGGCACGCTGGACGAGAACGAGCTGATGGAGCGCCTGCTGCCCATCGCGCGCGCGCGGCTCGGCGCCGGGATCGCCGGCCTGCTCCTCCGCGAGCGCGACGAGTGCGGGCTGGAGCCGGCGGGCGTCCGCGGCGACGCCTTCGAGCGGCTCGCCGGCCTCGAGCTGCCGCCGGGCGGGCCTCTGGCCACGCTGCTCGCGGGGCTCGAACGCCCGGTGCTGCGCCGCGATCTCGAGCGCCATTCGGATCTGCGCCCGGAGCTGGCGCCCCTCGCGGCGGCCGGCATCGTGCTGCTCGTGCCGCTGCGCGGGCCGGCCGGACTCGAAGCCCTGCTCGTGGCGGACGAGCGCCGTGATGGCGCCGCCTATCCACCCATCGAACTGGAGCTGCTGACGCGTCTCGCGCCGCTCGCCGGCACCGCGTTCGCCAACGCGCGGCGCGCCCGGCTCCAGGCGGCGAACGCGCTGGACGCGATGGTCCCGGTCGCGGGCGCGCGTCCCGGGTGCCCGTGCGCGGAGCACGTGAGCGCGGCGCGGTTCCGTGACGAGGCGCGCGCGATCGTCGCGCGCGCGGCGCGGGCCACCCTGCTGCCGCCGCGCCAGCGCCGGCTGCTCGAGCACGCGCTGCGGCTCGGCGGGTGCGCGCCCGCGGCGCTCGGCGCGGACGATCCGACCGGGAGCGGGCGCGATCTCGCCGGGCTGCTCGCGCGCATCGAGGCGCCGGCCGTGATCGAGACGCTGGCGCCGGAGGATGCCCGCGCGGCCGCGCTGCTCGCCGCGGGGCTGGCGTACGCGGCCGGCCGCGAGCGCGGGCTCGAGTGCGACGCGGCGCTCGCGTGCGCCTGCGAGACCGCGGGCGTGAGGCTCGATCCGATCACGCGGCAGGCGCTCGAGGGCGCGGCGCGCGAGCAGGAGATGCTCGCGCGCTGAAGACGCAGCGACCGCCCGTTCCCGCGGGAGCGAGCGGTCGTGGCGTGGAGCTTCGCTTCAGCGGCCCGGCGGTGGCGTTTGCGTCGGCGGCTGCGTCTGCGGCTGCTTCAGGTTCCCGAAGTCGATCTTCGGCGTGGCCTTCGCCTCCTCGGGCACGGGATAGTAGGGCTCCTCACGGAATCCCAGCGCCCCGGCATAGAGGTTGGTCGGGAAGCGCTTCACCATCACGTTGTATCCCTGCACGGTCTCGTTGTACCGCATGCGCGCGACCGCGAGCCGGTTCTCGGTGCCCGACAGCTCGTCCATCAGGCTCATGAACGCCTCGTTGCTGCGGAGCTGCGGGTAGTTCTCGACCACGACCAGCAGCCGCCCGAGCACGCCGTCCATGGTCTGCGCGGCGGCGATCCCCTCCTGCGGCGTGCGCGCGCCCGCCATGGCCGCGCGGGCCTGCGCGATCTGGCCGAACACCTGCTGCTCCTGCAGCGCCGTGCCCCTCACGGTCTCGGCGAGGTTGCCGATGAGCGAGTTCCGGCGCTGGAGCTGGTTGTTCACCTCGGCCCAGCCCTGGCGCACGCCCTGCTGCGAGGTGATGAGCCGGTTGTACGCGCCGGTCGCCACGTTCCAGATCATGAGCACGATCACCGCGACGATCGCGAGGACGATCCATCCGCTGCGCTTCACGCTGCTCCTCCTTTCAGGCGCGGACGCGGCGGCTACCAGCCGCCGCCGCCCCCGCCGCCGCCGCTGCCGAATCCGCCTCCACCGCTGAAGCCTCCGAATCCGCCTCCGCCGAATCCTCCGCTCCCGAACCCGCCCCCGCCGCCGAGCCACGGCCCCATCCACCACCAGCCTCCGCCGCGGAAGCCGCGCCGCCGCCGCCCGAAGCCCGAGAGGAACGAGAGCAGCACGAAGAACACGATGAACGCGAGCACTCCGGGAGGGATCCCGCGCTCCCCGCCGCGGCTCTCGCCGTAGCGCAGCTCGGCGCCGTTCCAGGTGAGCGCGACCCCGCGGTCCTTCGCGATCACGCTCGCGACCCGGAGCACCGCGGCCGTGATCCCGTCGGCGTACTCGCCCTGCCGGAAGCGCGGCGTCATCTCGTCGCGGATGATCCGCGATTCGAGCGCGTCGGGCAGGATGCCCTCCAGCTCGTAGCCGGTCTCGAACTCGATCCGGCGCTCCTCTTTGGCGACGAGCAGCAGCAGGCTCGTGCGGTTGCCGTGGAACCAGCGCTGATAGGCCGCGGTCTTGTACGTGTCCGGATCGAGCGGCGCGGTCGTGGGCAGCGTGAGCACCGCGAACTGGACGCCGGTCTTCGTCCGCACCTGGTCGAGGAACGATTCGAGCTTCGCGCGGCTCTCCTCGTCCATCAGGCCCGCGCGATCGTTCACGAATCCGACCGGCGCGGGAATCGCGGAGGTGTCGGCCGTGGCGGAGCGCGCGGCGGACGGCGCCGCGGCGAGGAGCGCGCCCGCGAGCAGAACCGCCCTGAACGGGGCGGCGAGGCGACCGATGCGGAGGGTGTTCAGAGCTTCAGCTCGTTGAGCGCGTCCACGAGGCGCTCCACCTCGGTGAGGAACCGGCCGTAGAGCGCGTGCACCTCGTCCGCCCGCGGTCGCGCGGCGGCGTAGCGGACCAGGTGCGCCGAGAGCAGACGCTGGGCGTCGAGCCGGTAGAGATCGGCGACCCGCTGGATCACCCGCGTGGGATCGGCCGGCAGGGTCTCGCCGCGCAGCCGCAACAGCGTGCGGAACAGCGTGGCGAAGCCGCTGGCGCTCGCGCGCAGCGTGCGCGCGAGCATCGCGGCGTCGCCGAAGTGGAGCAGGTAGCTCTGCCGGAGCTGGATGTGCTTCCCGCGCAGCTCGTGCTCGCACTGGAGCCGCAGGTACGTGCGCGGCACCACGAGACCGCCGAAGACGTCTTCGCCCTCGAGCCGCAGATGGCGCTCCTGGATCTCGACCCACTCGATGGGGAACGAGTCGAGCGAGGCCTCGATCTGTCGCCGGGTGAGGAAGAGCGGCTCCACGAGCGGCGGCTTGCGTTGGGCGGGCATGGCGCGGGCCACGGCGTCGAGCGTCGCCGCGTCCAGCGAGCGGGCGACGATCAGCAGGTTCACGTGCGAGTGTTTGGGATCGAAGCCCTGCGTGAGCACGCTGCCGGTGAGGCAGGCGGAGACGAACTCGGAGCCCAGCGCGGCGCGCACGGGAGCGAGCCAGCGGCTCGCGAGAGCCACGATCTCGGCGGCCGGCTCGATGCGGACTTCACTGGTGCTCAGCATCGAAGCGACGCTAATCCCGGGCATGGGGGTGGTCAAGTGCTCAGAGCGCGGCGCGGGATGGGCGCGGGGCGCCGGCGCGGCGCGGGGCGGGCGCGGAGCTCCCGTTGCGCGACACGGCTTGCTCGGCCATCCCTGGCCTCGCTCGCGCCCGCGCTTGACCGGCGCTTTTCCTCGCGCGTACGTTCGAGCGGCCGCGAT
>DATKKO010000101.1:0-2379 GCA_035542955.1 Terriglobales bacterium | reverse complement strand
TTTCGTGCGCGCGTTCGACGCGCACGCGCGCCTGCGGCGCTCGCTGCGCGTTCTCGTGACGCGCACGCGGGAGTGAGCCGGAGGTGGAGGAGCGGGGAAGACCGCGGGACGATCGGGGCCCGTTTGGCGCGCGCCCCCGCGGGGCGCATGCTGGGCCCATGCGCGCGTGTCACGGAGCCCGCGTGTTCGCCGCCCTCGCCGTGCTCCCGGTCCTCGCGACGCTCGGAGTCGCGATCCCCGCGGCCGCGGCCGAGCCGGATTCGACCGCTGTGCCGCCGCCGCCGCCGATGACGCGGCCCGCCGGTCCGGTGCTCTTCGAAGATCGCTTCGCGACGCTGAACGCGTGGCAGCCCGACCGGGAGGACGTGTGGACCGTGACGGACAGCGCCGTCTGCGGGCGCCTGCCCGACGAGAAGCAGAAGCGGTCGTTCCTCTACGCGGGCTCCGCGGAATGGGCGGGGTACGCGATCGATCTGGACCTGCTCCAGCTCCGCGGCGTGGACAAGGGCGTGGTCGTGTGCGCGCGCGGGAGTCGCGGGATCGGCGTCGACCTGCGCGGCGGCTCGTACCAGGACGTGCTCGTGTACCGGAACTCCGCGGCGCTCGGGCGCGCCCCGGCGCCGAACCAGGACCGCGTCTGGCACCACCTCCGCGTGGAGGCCCGCGGACGCACGTACACCGTCTCGGTCGACGGCGCACGTGTCCTCGAATGCCGGGACCCCATGGGGGCCGTTCGCGGCCGGATCGCCCTCGTCGCCTACACGGGCGGCCAGGGCGAATGCTCGGTCCAATACACGAACGTGGTGGTCACCCGGCTCGAGTAGGTCCGCCCGGGCCGGGCGAGCCGGTACCGAGGTCGAGGCTGCGCGTGAAGCGCGCCGCGTGAGCGATTCTCGGGCGCGCCCCGAACGTGGGAGCCTCCGGACGGAGCCTAGCCCATGAACGGGTACTCGAAGCGGGTCGCGGGCAGGAACGTCTCCTTGATCGTCCGCGGGCTGATCCAGCGCAGCAGGTTCAGCGGTCCGCCCGCCTTGTCGTTGGTGCCCGAGGCGCGCGACCCGCCGAACGGCTGGAGGCCGACCATCGCGCCGGTGGGCTTGTCGTTGATGTAGAAGTTGCCGGCCGCGTAACGCAGGATCCGGCAGGCCTCGACGAAGGCGTAGCGGTCGCGCGAGAAGATCGCGCCGGTGAGCGCGAAGGGTGAGGTCGCGTCGCACAGCCGCAGCGTCTCCGTGAAGCGGTCGTCCTCGTAGACGTACACCGACAGCACGGGGCCGAAGATCTCCTCCTCCATGGTGACGAAGCGCGGGTCGTCCACCTCGATGACCGTGGGCTGGACGAAGTACCCGGTCGACTTGTCCCCTTCGCCGCCGCAGAGCACGCGCGCGCGGTCCGACGCGCGGGCGAGCCCGACGTACTTCATGATCCCGTCGAAGGCCGCCGCGTCGATCACGGCGTTCATGAAGTTGCCGAGGTCGCGCACGTCCCCGGTGCGGATGCGCGCCACCATGCCGGTGACCGCGTCGCGCACCCCGGGCCAGAGCGAGCGCGGCACGTAGGCGCGCGAAGCGGCCGAGCACTTCTGGCCCTGGTACTCGAAGGCGCCGCGCACCAGCGCGGTGGCAACGGCCTGCGGATCGGCCGAGGCGTGGGCGAAGACGAAGTCCTTGCCGCCGGTCTCGCCGACGATGCGCGGATAGGAGCGGTAGCGGGGCAGGTTCTCCGCGATCCTCCGCCACAGCGCGTTGAACGTGGCGTTCGAGCCGGTGAAGTGGAGGCCGGCGAGCATCGGGTGGTCGAGGGCGGCGCGGCCGACGACGGCGCCCTCGCCGGGGACGAAGTTCACCACGCCCGGCGGCAGCCCGGCCTCCATCAGCACGCGCATCAGGTGGTAGTTCGAGAGCAGCGCGGTGCTCGCCGGCTTCCACACCGTCGTGTTCCCCATCAGCGCCACGGCCAGGTTCAGGTTCGAGGCGATGGCGGTGAAGTTGAAGGGGCTGACCGTGAAGACGAAGCCTTCGAGCGGCCGGTACTCCATGCGATTCAGCTGCTCGAGGGTCGAGCGCGGCTGGCCCGCGTAGATCTGCGACGCGAAGTAGACGTTGTAGCGCAGGTAGTCGATGGTCTCGCAGGCGGCGTCGATCTCCGCCTGGTGCGCGCTCTTCCCCTGGCCCAGCATGGTCGCGGCGTTGATGCGCATGCGCCCCGTCTTCGACAGCAGCTCGGCGGCCTTGAGCAGGATGGAGGCCCGCTCGATCCAGGAGAGCGTGGACCAGGCGGCGTGCGCCTCGAGCGCCGCCTCGATCGCGCGCCGCACCTCGGCCTCCCCGGCCAGGTGCGCGCGCGCGAGCACGTGGCCGTGGTCGCACGGCATCACCA
>DATKKO010000100.1:0-5992 GCA_035542955.1 Terriglobales bacterium | reverse complement strand
AGGGCCACGGTCAGCGTGAATGCGATCGCCATGATCGTGGGGCTCGGCTACATCACCGGCCTGCGTTTCTCGGCGATCATCTGCGCGGGTGGCTTCTTCTCGACGCTGATCGCCGTGCCGCTCATCTATCACTTCGGGCAGCACATCCCGGCGCTGGCCATCCCACCCTCGCCGCTCACCGGCTTCAGCAAGTTCATCCCCGACATGAGCGCGGGCGAGATCTTCCGTCTCTATGCCCAGCGCATCGGCGTGGGCACCATGGCGGGCGCGGGGATCATCGGCATCGTGCGGGCGGTGCCCACGATCGTTCGCGCGTTCTCGCTCGGCTTCCAGGAGATCTTCCGGCCGCACGCGCACGCCGACCGGATGCCGCGCACCGACCGCGACCTCAAGATGAGCACTGTGCTGGCCGGCATCGCCCTCGCCGCGCTCGCCATCGGCGCGTTCTTCTACGTGCTGCTGAGTCACGGCGGCCCGGACGTGGCCCCCAAGGCCCCGCAGATCGCCCTGACCGGACTGGCGATCGCCTTCGTCTTCGCCTTCCTCTTCACGACCGTCGCCGCGCTGGCGACCGCGATGACCGGCAACAACCCGATCTCGGGCATGACGCTGGTCACGCTGATCATCGGCTCGAGCGCACTGGTGGCCGTGGGGCTCCAGGGCCAGTTCGGCAAGTACGCCGCGATCGTGATGGGCGCGGTGGTCTGCACCTCGCTCTCGATGGCGGGCGGGTTCGTCACGGACCTCAAGGTGGGCTATTGGCTCGGCGCGACGCCGCGCCGGCAGGAGCTGTCGAAGATGATCGGCACGCTGTTCGCCGCCATGGGCGTGGCCCTCACCGTGCTGCTCATCCACAAGGCCTTCGGCCACACCGACCCGGCGACAGGCAGGTTCATCTCCGGCTTCATGAACACCGACACGGTCCCCGCGCCCCAGGCCAACTTGTTCGCCACCATCCTCGGCGGCATCTTCGACAAGGCGCCGGTGACCTGGCTGCTCTACTCGGTGGGGCTGGTGCTCTCGCTGCTGCTGGTGATGATGGGCATCCCGCCGCTCGCCTTCGCCATTGGTATGTACCTGCCGCTCCAGATCAACACGCCGCTCTTCATCGGCGGCCTCCTCTCGCACTGGGTGGGCAGGTCGGCGAAGGACCCGAAGCTCTCCGAGGCGCGCGTGAACCGCGGCACACTCATCGCCAGCGGCTTCATCGCCGGCGGGGCGCTCGCCGGCGTGCTGGGCGCGGTGCTCCATCTCGTGCCGACGAGCGTCCCGAATCCCGACCTGGCCGGGCAGACCCTGTCGGTGGGTGAGTGGATCGAGCTGCCGCGGCGCATGATGTTCAATGCCACCGCGCACTCCACCCAAATCATCTCGCTCGTCCTGTTCATCGGTCTCTGCAGCTACCTGTACTTCGACTCGAAGCGCGCAAAGGTCTGATCGCCGCTCGAAACGCGAACGCCCGCACGGTCTCCCGTGCGGGCGTTCGACGTTGGGGGCGGATCAGAGGCCGCGGTGGTAGCCGGAGGCCGAACTGTCCGTGGGCGGCTTCGCCTCGGCGGGCTTCGGCGGCTTGCGTTGCGTCGGCGCGCGATGGAGCGCGTTGTTCGCCACGCGCGGGGCCGCGCGTTGGACGCTGCCCGAATCGGTGGCTCGGTGCGAAGGTGTGTCGCTCGCGATGCGCTCCGTTGCCGAGTCGGGCGGCCGGGGCGTGCCGTCGTTCGCGAGGCGCTGCGCGGGGCGAGTCTCCGTCGCCGAGTCGCTCGATGGACGCGCGGGCGCGGGCGCGAGCGCGGTCCGCGCGGGTGCGGAGTCCGTCGCCTCCAGCGCGCGGAGCGTGTCGGCCGCCGCGAGGATCGAGGCGCTGACGAACGTGCTCGAGGTGGGCGCGCTGTCGGGCCCCAGCGCCCCCGCGACCGCGCCCGCGCTGTCGCGGATCAGTGACGCCATCGGCGAAGGAACCGACGGCATCGACGGCAGTTGATGCGCGGCCATGAGCTGGACCTTCTCGGGCGCGGGCTGGCTCACGCGGGAGAGGATCGACGGCGCGTAGAGCCGCAGCACCGCCACCGGCAGCGAGCTGGTGAAGACGTACTGGCCGGACTGCGGACCGGTGACCACCGCGCTCAGCACGCCGTAGTAGCGCTCGCCGATGTAGAAGACGAACGCCGCGGTCCGGTTCACGGGCAGCGAGGCGAGCAGCCGGCCGCCGCGGCCGAACTCCACGTAGCGGTTGTCGCCCGATCCGGTCTTGCCGCCCACGGGCAGCGTGTCGCCGTCCGTGCTGACGAAGGCGCCCTTGAGTCTCACGGCGGTGCCGTGATCGACGACGCCGAGCAGCGTCTCGCGCACGACGCGGGCGACGATCGCCGACAGCACGCGCACGCCCGAGGGCCGGTTCGCGGCGAATACGGTGCTGTAGGGCGTCTCGGTGCCGAACGAGAGCCGCGACAGCGAGAGCGGCGCGCGGTCCACGCCGTCGTTCACGAGGATGCCCATCAGGTGCGCCAGAGCCTGCGGGCGATCCGACGAGCTGCCGATCGCGGTGGCCAGCGAGGGCACGAGGCGCTGGAAGGGGAAGCCGAGCCGGCGCCAGTACGGCGTCATGCGCGCGAACGCGTCCTCCTCGATCCGGATGCGCAGCCGCAGGTCCTGCGCGCGCCGGTTCGTGGTCTTGAACAGCCACTGCGAGGAGACGCGCCGCGCCTCGTCGCTGCGCGCCAACAGCCGGTCCCAGCGCAACTCGGGATCCTTCGCGAGCTGGCCCGCGCACCACAGCACGAGCGGGTGACGCTTGAGCAGCCAGGCCTCGTCCGGGAGCGTGAGCGCCCCGTACGTCTTCGCGAGGTGCTCGCGCTCCGCGGCGTCCACGGTCACGCCGTGCGCGCGCAGGTAGGAGTCGAGCGCGGACGCGGGGGCGCCCGGATTCCAGGCGTAGAAAAGGGTCGCGAGGCGCCTCGGGTTCGGCGCCGCGGGACCGAGGATCTGCGCCTCCAGCTCGGCGGGCGAGAACCCCTGCTGATCCTGCCAGGCGCGGTGGAGGAAGAAGCGCGACTCCTGATCGGCGATCTCGCCGAGCAGGCGATGGCGGACGGGACTGCGCGCGTCCTCGACCAGCTCGTTCACGTCGTAGGGCAGGCGCGCCTCGTGATAGCGCACGATGTCGCGCATCAGCCGAACGAAGACGAGGTTCACCGAGCGCGCGACCGCCTCGCGCACCGGCAGGACGCGGTGGTTGTCGTCCTCGTCGAAGTTGTGGAACACGTGCACGCCGCCGCCGGTGAAGAAGGTCTCGCCGGGGTTGGCCGAGTAGGTGCGGTCGAGCGAGCGCTCGAGGAAGTCGCGCAGGCTCAGCTCGTTCTCCGCGAGCGTCGAGGCGGCCCAGGAGGTGATGGGGTCCCGGGCCTGCGCCACGCGCCGCACCAGCTCGTCGTGCGGCAGCGTCGCCAGCGAATCGTAGAGGCCGGCCACCAGCTGCAGGTAGTGCGTGAGCGTCCGCAGCTTCGCCGTGCTCCCGAGCTCCATCTTCATCCCGCGGTTGAGGTCGAAGGGCTCGGCGAGGTTGTCCACGTGGACGCGCTCCTCGTCGCCCCGCGGCGTGTGCTCGTAGAGCAGCAGGCCGTAGATCACCTTCGACGGATCGCCCGAGGCGAGCAGGTGCTCGCCCACCAGGCCGTGGCTCGACACGAACTGCGCATCGCGCAGCCGGTCGAAGAGCGTGAGCGCCGAGTCCTGCAGGGCCTGATCGAGCGTGCTCTCGACCTGCAGGTCGAGGCGGTCGAGATCGTAGAAGCTGCGCACGCCGAGGCTGCGCGAGAGCTGGGCGCGCAGGCTGTAGAGCGGCTTGCGCTCCGGGTCGAGCCGGTCGGGCATGGGTACGCGGCCGCGGCGGAACTCGAGCGGCGCGGCGCGCACGGCGCGCGCCAGCGCGAACGGGAGCACGTCGCCCCGCTCGAGCACGGTGACGTAGTTGTCGACGCGCGCCTCGAGCGCGGCGCGATCGCGCACGAGGTAGGCGCTCGGCGCGCGCACGGCGTAGAGCAGCGCCAGCACGTGCTTCAGCGCGCGCGCCTTGGCGGGCGTGACGCCGGGCACGTCGATCGCCTGCGCCGCCTCGGCGAGGTCCATGCCGAACCAGGCGTAGAGCCCCTCGCCGAGTCCGTAGACGTCGCCGTAGCCGGGTGCCGCGGCGAGCGGCATCGAGTTCAGGTAATCGACGACGATCTGATGGCGCGCGACGCGCGTGTCCTCGCCGCCGCGGTAGACGCGCAGGCTCGCCGCCACGATCTGGCGCAGCTTCTCGATCGGCGAGTCGGTTCGCCCGCCATTGGAGTGCCGGAACTTCTCGATCTGGGTGGCCAGCGTGCTGCCGCCCTCCGCCCGCAGCGGCAGCCCGACCTTGTGGCCGGCGTAGAGCATGGTCGCCTTGGCCAGCCGGCCCCAGTCCACGGTCGGATTGGTGCGCGCGTCGGGCGGCGCGCCGAGCTGGCGGTTCTCCATGTAGAGCAGGCTCGAGACGACGAGCGGCGGGACGTCCTCGTAGCGCTCGAAGTTGTAGCCGCGCGGCGTGAGGTCGTAGAGCGTGTCGCCCTCGGCGTCGGTGACCACGAGGCCCGCGTCGTCCGGCTCGTCGTAGATCGGCGTGATGCCGAGCCGCGCGAGCGCCTCCATGGCCGGCGAGAAGCGCGCCTGCTCGAGCGTGCGGAAGCCGTGGCTCTCGAGGTGGCGGGAGAAGTCCGGGATCCGCGTGTAGCCGAGCCGCGCGTCGTAGGGCCCGTCGACCGGGAACCGGATGCGGTCGCTGCGGCCCGGCTGCACCGTCCAGCTCAGGCGGGAGGCGAGCGAGGTGAAGAGCTGCGACTGGAGCGCCGACGTCCTCGTCTCGTGCCAGGTCACGCCGGCCAGCGCGCCCGCGAACAGGGTGATCCAGAGCCAGCGGGGCAGACCCGGGCGCGCGAAACCAGGTCCGCTCCAGGAGTCGAAGCGGGCGAAGACACCGCGAAGTCTATCGAGCATGGGTGGTTTCTTGCTGGTGATCGGCACGGGGCGCATGGACTGGACCCCACTCGGTCCCTGAGAACCGATGGGTTTGGATGCGCAACCGCGCGAAGCGACGGTAATTGGGTCCTCTCGAGTCCGCTTGGCGCGCGTGGGAGCCCCGAGAGCGCGCATCGGCCACAACGGACTTGGGCACGCCAGCCGTCCTGGGCTAGACTGGCGCAATTGTAGCGCGTTCGCGGACTCCGTGCCGCGAAGGCCGCTCGCAAGGCCGGGCCGACAATGACACGTCCATCACACATCCTGCGCTCCCTCGCCGTCCTCTTTGCCCTCGTCCTGGCCGCGGGTGGCCACGCCCACGCTCGCGCGCCGGAGCGCGAACCGGCCGAATCGCTTGGCACGATCCAGGTTCCGGCCTCGGTGCTCGCCGGGGATCTGGTCGAGCTGCGCTGGGCGGGGGTGCGCGGCGAGGTCGAGGAGATGGAGCTGCTGCTCTCGCTCGACGGCGGCGCCACCTATCCCGTGCGGCTGACGCGCGAGCTCGAGGGCCACTCGCTCCGCTTCCTCTGGCGGGTACCCGACCTGCCGACCCTGCGGGCTCGTCTGCTGCTGCGGGTCGGCGGCGAGGGCGGCGAGCGCGCGGGCGCCGTCTCCCGCGAGTTCGGCATCCGGCACACGGCGGGCGCAGCCGCGCCGGACCTCGCGTATCACGAGGGCCGGCTCTGGTCGGGACTCAGGCCCGCGACGGCCGCGCCCTGCGCCGCCTTCGGGCCCGTGAGCGCGGGATACGAATCCGGCGCCGCGGCGCCCTCGGCCGGCGCTCCCGTTCCGCTCGCGCCGCGCATCGAGTCGGCGGGCGCGGCGCGCGTGTCACCGATCGTCGCGAAGCGCCTCGATCGCGCCGCGCCGTGCCCGGACGCCTCCGCTCCCCGTGAGGTCCCGCTTCGCGTCTGATCCTCCGCGCATTCCACGAATGATCCACTCGTCCCGTGAAGTC
>DATKKO010000099.1:0-9802 GCA_035542955.1 Terriglobales bacterium | reverse complement strand
CGCTGGTCTACGACAACAGCGTGTTCGGCGGCACGAGCCCGTTCCTCGGCCGGCGCTATCGATTCGAGGCGAACGAGGTCGTGGGCAATCTGCAGATGCACGAGATGCTGGGCGACCTGCGACAGTACCTGCGGCTCGGCCGGTCGCTCTCGCTCGCCGGGCGGCTGCTCCACTTCGGACGCTACGGCCCGGGCGCGGACGACTTCCGTCTCCAACCGCTCTTCATCGGCTACCCGTGGCTCGTGCGCGGCTACGATGACACCTCGATCAGCAACGCGCTCGCCTCGGCGCCGGACACGGCGGCCTTCCGCCAGGTCCTCGGGAACTTCAACCAGCTAGTCGGCAGCCGGCTCGCGGTCGCGAACCTCGAGCTGCGCATCCCGATCTTCGGCGCGCTCGGGATCGTGCCTTCGCCCAGCGTGCCGCCGATCGAGACCGCGCTCTTCTACGACGCGGGCACGGCCTGGGACCGGATGAGCCGGCCCGACTTCCTCGGCGGCAGCCGCCGCACGGTCACGAGCTACGGCGTCGCCTTCCGCGCGAACCTGTTCGGCTTCGCGGTCGGCGAGGCGGACCTGGTCCACCCGAACGACCGCCCGGGACAGGGCTGGTACTGGGAGCTGTCTCTGCAGCCGGGGTTCTAGAGAAGAGCCGACGCGAGAGGCCCCGCTCGGAAGGGCGGGGCCTCTTCGTCTTGCGCCGCGGGCGAACGCGCCCACTCCAGCTTCGCATCTACTCCAGCTTCGCCTCCATCGTGATCTTCGCCGCGGCGAGCAGGCGCGAGATCGGGCAGCCCGCCTTGGCGTCGCCGGCCGCCCTCTCGAACGCGGCGCGATCCGCGCCCGGCACGCGCGCGGTGACGTCGAGATGGATCGCCGTCACCGTGGGCCCCGTCGGGAGCATCTCGAGGTTGACCGCGGCCCGGGTGCGAATGCTCGCGGGCGTGAGTTTCGCCTTGCCCAGCTCCGCCGAGAGCGCCATCGAGAAGCACGCCGCGTGCGCCGCGGCGATCAGCTCCTCGGGGTTCGTGCCCGGCTCGTTCTCGAAGCGCTTGCGGAAGTCGTAGGGCAGCGCGCTGAACGCGCGGCTCTCCGCGCTGATCGTGCCGCTGCCGTCCTTCAGCCCGCCATTCCAGATAGCTGTCGCGTGGCGTTGCATGATTCCTCCGGTGACGTCGGTGTCCGGACTGCCGGGGGAGTGTGCGCCGCGGCGCTTCGCGCGCCGCTCGTCGTCAGGCGTAAGGGGACGAGCCCGCCTCGGCCTCGCGGTAGTACGGGTTCGTGCCTCCGGCGTGATCGGTGGTATCGACCACCTGCCGCACGCCGGGCACGGCCTCGAGGATCCGCGCCTCGACCCCGCGCTTCAGGGTCACGTGCGCCATGCCGCATCCCTGGCACCCGCCGCCCAGCTCGACGTACGCGACGCCGTCGCGGAGATCGAGCAGATGGACGAATCCTCCGTGCGAGGCGATCGCCGGATTGATCTCCTCGTCGATCAAGTGCTGGACCGCGGAGGCGAGCGGGTCGTTCCACAGTGGATTCGGGTTGTCGATCTTGAAGCCGCTCTGCGAGGGCAGCTCGACGTAGTCCACCGTGGTGCCGTTCAGGTAGGGCGCGCTCGAGGCGTCGACGACGATCGTGAACCCACCGCCGTCGACGACGATGTCGCTCGGGCCGCGATCCTCCGGTTTCATGAACGCCAGGCGGTACTGGAAGACGCCGCCCCGCCGTCCGCCGATGGCGAAGCGGAGCGCCGAGCCCTGCCGGCCTTCCCCCGCCAGCAGCTCGAGTATCTTGTCGCGCGCGACCGCGCTGAACGTGATCATCGACGCTCCCCGCCGGTTCTCGGCCCTCCACCTTCACTCTACGGACCCGGGTGGTCTTCCGCAAACCGGCGCGCGCCGCCGTATGCGAGGCCGAGCGGGCCGGGCCTTGGCAAGCAGCGCGGTGCCGCGGTAGGGTCTGTTCCGACCGGGCCGCGCGACGGTGAGCAGGAGGGCGTATGCGGCGGAAGATCCTGATTGTCCTGGCTGCGGTCACGATTGCGCTCCTTGCGACCGGTGCGCTCCTCGCGGCGGCTCCCTCCGGAGCGCCCCCGAACATCGCCCGGGCCCAGCAGGCCTTCCTCGCCTACTGCGCCATGTGCCACGGTCCGAAGGGCGCAGGGGATGGCGACGTCGCGCTGGCGCTCCGGCGCTCGAACATCGTCGTGCCGGCCCTCGACAATGCGCAACGGCTCCAGTCGCTCGGACGGGCCCGGATCCTGCAGATCATCCTCCAGGGCGGCGCGCACGTGGGGCGCTCGAACGTGATGCCCGAATGGCGCGGGCTCGTGGGCGAGGGCCTCGCGAACGATCTCGCCGACTACGTCCTGACCCTCCCCAAGGCGAGTCCCGCCAGCCGGTCCGAGGCGCTCTCGCGCTATCTCCAGGCACCCGCGGGCGTGCCCCAGGAGGGGCGCCGACTGTACGTGTACCACTGCTCGGCCTGTCACGGGTCGTTGGGCCGCGGCGACGGCCCGACCGGCGAGATGATCCGACGCAAGCACGGCGTCCGGCCGCGCGACCTCACGGACGCGAAGTTCATGCGGAAGAAGACGGATCGGGATCTCTACGCCGTGGTCGAGAACGGTGGCGCCCACGCGGGCAGGTCGGTCTACATGCCCCCCTGGAAGAACGTTCTCAGCCCCGCCCAGATCAAGGACCTCGTGGCCTACCTGCGCCAGCTCTCGGGCACCCGGCCGCAGCCCTAAGCCAGGCGGCCTGCTGACAGGCTGAGCGTTCAGTCTGACAGGGCTGACAGCGCAGGGCGCGCCCCGGCCCGGCCCGCGGGCCGCCGAGCGGACTCGGCGGCCCGATTCGCCTGTTTCGCGCGGAGTTCCCGGGCCCCGCACGGGGCCGGCCTTCCCTCCGGACTTGGCACGAAGGATGCCGTTGCACGGTCCTTCTCGGGTGGAACGGCCTCCCGGCCCGCGGAACCCATCGATCGCACGGCTCCCGGGAAGGCGAGCGCCGCATTCGACACTCAAGCACTGAGGGGAAAGGAGCACCCGATGCGCGAGCTCCGGATCCACGGACGAGGTGGCCAGGGGGCCGTCGTCGCCTCGAAGATCCTGGCTGCCGCCCTGTTCCGCGAAGGCAAGTCCGTCCAGTCCTTCCCCGCGTTCGGGGTCGAGCGCCGCGGCGCGCCGGTGACGGCCTTCCTGCGCGTCTCCGAAGGGCCCATCCTGCTGCGCTGCGAGATCACCGAGCCGGACGACCTGATCGTCCTCGATCCCACGCTCATCAAGGCGGTCGACGTGAGCCAGGGCCTGAAGCCCGGCGGAAGCATCCTCATCAACACCGACCGGCCGGCGGACACCTACGCCGACCTCGCCGCCCGCTTCCGCGTCGCGCTGGTCGACGCCTCCGCGATCGCGCGCAAGTACGGCCTGGGATCGAAGACCCAGCCCATCGTGAACACCGCGATCCTGGGAGCGTTCGCCAGCGACTCCGGCAGCGTCTCGCTCGAGTCGGTCTGCCAGTCGATCGCCGAGGCCATCCGGATCAAGGCCGACAAGAACGTCGAGGCCGCGCGCGAGGCGTCGCGCGCCGTGGCGAGGATCGGCCGCGTGGAGGTGAAGCATGCCTGAGGATCGCGACATCGCCCACGGCGTACCGCCCATCGCCGTGAGCAGCACCTCGACCCTCGCCAACCGGACCGGCTCCTGGAAGTACATCCGGCCCATCTATCAGGACATGGTGGCGCCGTGCAACGCCGCCTGCCCGGTGGGGATCGACATCGAGGGCTACATGAATCTGCTCCGCGAGGGCAAGGTCGCCGAGGCGCGCGACCTGCTCCTGCGCGAGAATCCCATGCCGGCCGTGACCGGCCGGGTCTGCGATCACCCCTGCCAGACGCATTGCAACCGCGCCTTCTTCGACGACGCCGTCGCCATCCACGCGGTCGAGCGCATGCTCGGCGACCTCGAGCCCGAGGTCCGCGTGCCGATCCCGCCGCGCACGCGCAAGGAGAAGGTGGCGGTCGTCGGCTCGGGCCCGGCGGGCCTGGCCTGCGCCTACCCTCTCGCACGGCTGGGCTACGCGGTCACCGTGTTCGAGTCCGATCCCGAGCCGGGCGGCGCGCTGCGTTACGGCATCCCGGAGTACCGGCTCCCGCGCAACGTGCTCGTGCGCGAGATCGAGCGCATCCGCGCCCAGGGCGTGGTGATCCAGTGTGGCGTCCAGGTGGGCAAGGGCACCCCCTGGAAGCAGCTCCAGAGCTACGACGCGATGTTCATCGCGACCGGCGCGCGCGTGAGCCGCCCGCTCGCCCTCGCGGGCGGCGAGGTGGCCGACGTGCGGCCCGGCCTCGACTTCCTGCGCGAGGTCGAGGGCGGCGAGCGGCGCACGATCGGCCGCCGCGTGGTCGTCGTCGGCGGCACCGACACCGCGGTCGACTGCGCGCGCACCGCGCTCCGTCTCGGCGCGGAGCCCGTCGTCGTCTGCCAGGGCACGCGCGCCGACCTCACCGCCAACGCCGAGGCCGTGGAGGAGGCGATCCGCGAGGGCGTGCGCTTCGAGTTCAAGGTCTGGCCGGTGGGCGTGCAGACCGCGAGGCACACCGAGCAGGAGCCGCCGCTCGAGGCGATCCGCACGATGTATGCGGAGCGCGAGGAACGCGAGCGGCTGACCGGCGTGGAGTGCGTGCGCATGACGCCCGGCGAGGCCGACGCCTCCGGTGCGCGGCGCGCGCTGCCCGTCCAGGGCACGAACTTCGTGATCCCGGCCGACCTGATGCTCACCGCGCTCGGCGAGGAGCCGGATCTGGCCTTCCTGCCGCCCGAGGTCACGCGCAAGGACTACACGGTGATCGCGGACGAGTTCGGCCGCAACCATCCGGGCGTCTTCGCCGGCGGCGACATCACCGGCCAGCCCCGCACCGTGGCGCACTCGCTCGGCTCCGGCAAGCGGGCGGCCATCGGCATCGATCGCTACCTGCGCGAGCGCGCGGGCGAGAAGATCGCCGACGGTGACCCGGCGGCGCTGCGGTTCGGCGGCACCGGGAACTTCAGCATCACCCGCTGGCGCGACGACGATCCGATCCGGCGCCAGAGCCCGGTGAACGAGGTCGTCCCCTTCGAGAAGCTCAACATGGCCCACTTTGCGAGCGTGCCGGGCAAGACCGACCGCCACCGCTCGTTCGAGGAGCGGAGATCGAGTTTCGCCGAGGCGAACCTCGGGCTCACCACGAACGAGGCGCTGGCCGAAGCCCGCCGCTGCTTCAACTGCGGCGTGTGCAACATGTGCGAGCTGTGCCTGATCTTCTGTCCCGACGTCGCGATCAAGCGCCATCCGAGCGGGCACGCGTTCTCGCTCTCGTACAAGTACTGCAAAGGATGTGGCGTGTGCGTCGAGGAATGCCCGCGCGGCGCCATGACCATGACGAGGGAGGGCCTGTGAAAAAGGTGATCATGGGGAACCACGCCGTCTCCTGGGGCGTGCGCCTGTCCCGCGCGGAGGTCATCGCGGCCTACCCCATCACGCCCCAGACCCAGGTCGTGGAGGAGCTGTCCGAGATGTGCGCCTCGGGCGCGCTCAATGCCCGCTTCATCAAGGTCGAGGGCGAGCACTCGGCGATGGCGGCCTGCGTCGGCGCCGCTTCCGCGGGCGCCCGCACCTTCACCGCCACCTCGGCACAGGGCCTCGCGCTCATGCACGAGATGCTGCACTGGGCGGGGAATGCCCGGCTGCCGATCGTGATGGCCGACATCAACCGCGCCATGGCCCCGGGCTGGACGGTGTGGACCGACCAGAACGACAGCCTGTCGCAGCGCGACACCGGCTGGCTCCAGTTCTACTGCGAGAGCAACCAGGAGGTGCTGGACACGACCGTCCAGGCCTTCAAGATCGCCGAGATCGTGGATCTGCCGGTGATGATCGTCCTCGACGCCTTCTACCTCTCGCACACCTACGAGCCGGTCGACATTCCCGAGCAGGCCGAGGTCGACGCCTTCCTGCCGAAGCGGGTCGCGCGCTACAAGCTGGACGTGAACGACCCGCACTCGTTCGGCGCGCTGGCGCCGCCGCCGGTCTACATGGAGATGAGACTGCGGCAGCAGGAAGCGATGGAGCAGGCGCTGAAGGTGGTCGACGAGGTGGACGAGGAATGGGGGCGCCGGTTCGGCCGCCGCTACGGCGCCGTCGAGTCGTATCGCACCGAAGGCGCCGAGCTGGTGCTCGTGGTCTCGAGCACGATCACCTCGACCGCACGGTACGTCGTGGACCAGCTGCGCGAGAAGGGCGAGAAGGTCGGCCTGGTGAAGGCCCGCCTGTTCCGGCCCTTCCCCACCGAGGCCATGCGCCGCGCGCTGGCCGGCGTGCCGCACGTCGCGGTGCTCGACCGCAACATCTCGCCCGGCCACTGCGGGATCTTCGCCGAGGAGATCCGGGCGGCGCTCTACGACCTCGCCGACGGCCGCCGTCCGAAGATCCACGGCTACATCATCGGGCTCGGTGGACGCGACGTGAAACCCGAGAACATCATCGATTGCATCGACCGCACCCGCGAGACGGCGAAGAGCGGGAAACCGATGCCACGCGAGGACGTGTGGGTGGGGGTACAGCCATGAGCCAGGTCGTCATCAAGGACAAGATCCCGCGCGAGGAGCTCATGGCCTCGGGGCACGTGGCTTGCCCCGGGTGCGGCGGAACGCTCGCCATGCGTCTCGTGCTCAAGGGCCTCGGGCCCAAGACCATCGTCACGCTGCCGGCCTGCTGCTGGACGATCATCTCCGGGCCGTTCCCGCAGAGTGCGCTCAGCGTGCCGCTGCTCCACACCGCCTTCGAGACCACCGCCGCCACGGCCTCGGGCGTCCGCGCCGCGCTCGACATGCAGGGCGACAAGGACACCACCGTGCTCGCCTGGGCGGGCGACGGCGGCACGTTCGACATCGGGCTGCAGGCGCTGTCGGGAGCGGCGGAGCGGAACGAGGACATCCTCTACGTCTGTTACGACAACGAGGCCTACATGAACACCGGGATCCAGCGCTCCTCGGCGACGCCATGGGGCGCGTGGACCACGACCACGCCGGTGGGGACGCCCAAGTCGCATCCGAAGAAGGACCTGATCGCGATCCTCGCCGCCCATCGCGTGCCCTACGCCGCGACGGCCACGGTGGCCCATCCCGTCGACCTGGTCGAGAAGGTGCAGAAAGCGAAGGCGACGCGAGGGACCAAGTTCATCCACGTCCTGGCTCCCTGTCCCCCCGGCTGGAAGACCTCGGACGAGGAGACGATCGAGCTGGCGCGGATGGCCGTGCGCAGCCGCGTCTTCCCTCTCTACGAAGTCGAGAACGGGCAGCGCTGGCGGCTCACCGGGGATCATCCCGGCGATCCGGTCGAGCCCTACATCCGCAAGCAGGGGCGCTTCCGGCACCTGACACCCGACCAGATCCGCGTCATCCAGGCCGACGTGGACCAGCGCTGGGAGCTGCTGATGCGGCGCGTCGAGTACGGAGCCTAGCCCCACCCTCACCTGCGGGCGGTCCAGCTTCGCGCCGGACCGCCCCCAGTGGGTCCTGGACACGCAGGGCGTCGAGCTGACCCCGCCCGACATCCAGTAGTCTCTTCGCTCCGGCGCGGGGCCGGTCGTCACCGGGGCACCCAGGCGCGAAGCGCGTGGGTCCGTCGCGCCTGTGCGGCGCACTGGACCTCCTTGGGGCCCGCGCCGCAGGCCCCTCGCGCATTCCCAGGCCGGCGGCCCAACCCGGTGCAGGGGCGCATTCGGGGATTGACAGGCGTTCGCCCGCTGCTAGCCTCACGGCATACGGACAGCGCGCCGGCGGCGCCAGTCCGGCGCGACCCCGCATGCCGGCGCGGACCGACCGGGAGGTCCGCATGGATCGCGGCTCGAAGTCTCCCCTCCTGTCATGGATGCTGGTGCCGGTCACGGCGGCGCTGGTGCTCTCGGCCCTGAGCCTTCCTCGCCAGCCCTATCCCGGGCTCGTGCTGCGCGACGACTGGGTCGCGGCGGTCGTTCCCGGAGGACCGGCCGAGCGCGCCGGGCTCGAGCGCGGGGATCGCATCCTCCCGCCCGAGGGACAGCTTCGCCTCGGCGGCTCGCCGCTCGCGCGCGCGGTTCCCGGCGAGCCGCTGATCCTCCTCCGCGAGCGCGGCGGCCGCATCGCCGCCGTACGCCTCGTCCCCACCGCCCTGCCCGACGGCGAGCGCCGGCTCATGGCCGCGCTGCTCGCCGTGGCCTCGGGCTTCGTGCTGCTGGGAGGATGGGTCTGGAGCGAGCGGCGCGACCAGCTCACGCGCACCTTCTTCCTGCTCTGCCTCGCCTTCGCCTGGTTCCTCGCGCCGCCTCCGCGCTGGCCGAGCGAGACCTCCGAGGCGCTCTATCAGACGCTCTACACCGCCGTGTGCCTCTATCTTCCCGCGCTCTTCGTGCACTTCTTCGCGCTCTTCCCCGAATCCGGACGTCCGGGCCAGCGCCTGCGATCGGTGACCAGCATCGGCTACGGCGTGGCCAGCGCGCTGTTCGGGCTCGCGCTCCTGCTCGTGCTCGCGGAGCCGGTGCTGGGCCAGGTCGCCATCGCGGGCCAGGCCCTGCTCCAGAGCATCTCGGGCCTGTGGTTCGCGCTCGGCGTGCTCGCGGCGCTCGTGCTGTTCGCTCGTTCCTACCGGCGCGCGCGCTCGCTCGACGCGCGCCGGCGGCTGCGGGTCGCGCTCTTCGGGACCGGGCTCGGCATGCTCCCGGTCGCGCTGGCGATGGCCGTGCAGAGCTTCGCTCCCGGCGAGCTGGCCGGCCTGCGGATCCTCGTGCTCCTGCTGCTGCTCGTGCCGGCCTCGTTCGCCTGGGCGACCGCGGTCCATCGTGTCTTCGAGTTCCGCGTGGCCCTGCGCGCGGCCGTGGTCGTGCTCGTGCTGGCCGCGATGGGCGCGCTGGTCTACGCGGCGGGTGAATGGGTCGCGGGCGCCTGGCGCCAAGACCTGGGCTCGGGTCTCGCGGGCGACGCGCTCGCGGTGGTCGCGGTGATGGCCTCGATCGCCGGCCCCGCCAGCCGCGGCCTCCGCTCGCTCGGCCAGCGTTTCGTGCCGGACGAGGCTTCGGTGATCGAGCGCCTCGACCGCAACCAGGCCTCCCGCAGCGGCAATCCGGACCAGGTCCTGCACGCCGCGTGTCGCGCGCTGATCGAGGCCTTCCATCTCGACGGCTGCGTGGCGCTCGAGCGGGCCCCGGGCGGGCTGCGCACCGCGGCGCGCGTCGGCATGACCGCGAGCCCCGCGCCCGAGGCGGACTTCACCGCGGCCCTACCCGAGAGCGGAGGAGTGGCGCTCGAGGACCTGCATCTGCGCGCGCCCGACCGGCGCGCGCTCGAGCGCGCAGGTGTCGCGTGGGTGCTGGGCGTGGGCGGCACCACGCGATCCTGCCTGCTCCTCGGCCGCCGGCTCGCTGGCCCGTGGTTCGGTCTCGAGGAGCAGCGCCAGCTCCGGCAGTTCTCGGCCCATCTCGAGGTGCTGCTCGAGAACGCCCGCCTGCGCGGGAGCGCCAGCAGCCATGGCGCCCTCGATCGCGAGCTGTCGAAGGCCGGCGCGATCCAGGCGCATCTGCTGCCCCGCCGCGTGCCGGAGTTTCGCTCGCTGGATTGCGCCGCGGCCGCCCTGTCGTCCGAGCCCGTGGGCGGCGACTACTACGATTTCGTGCGCAGCCGCGGCCGCGTCGTCACGCTGGCCGTGGGCGACGCCGCAGGCAAGGGCGTGCCGGCCGCCCTCATGGGCACCTGGGTCAACGCGGGCTTCCGCGGTCAGGCCCGGCGC
>DATKKO010000098.1:0-2025 GCA_035542955.1 Terriglobales bacterium | reverse complement strand
GCTCGTCGCCGCCGTGAGCAGGCTGTCCAGTCCGTAGACATCGCGCCGCAGCTGGGTGCGGCCGTTCTCGTCCACCCACGCCGTCCAGTAGAGGACGTGGAGCGGCACCGGACGCGGCAGGAAGACCGTCCGCTTCCCGAGCGAGTCGAGGGCCCGAGCGACGCGCAGGCTGTCCCAGCCCCTCTTGCCGCGCAGCAGGCACTCGGCGAGTTCGAGTGGCTTCTCCACGCGGATGCAGCCGTGGCTGAAGTCGCGCTCGGTCTGGCTGAAGAGGTGGCCGGCCGGCGTGTCGTGCAGGTAGATCGAATACGGATTGGGACACATGAAGATCACCCGGCCCACGGCGTTGTCCGGACCCGGGTCCTGCTTGATCGTGAAGTGGAACTCCGCCGGCGTGATCGTCCTCCAATCCACCGTGGCCGGGTCCAGCTCGCGCGCCTCGCGCCCGCGCTTCTGATACACGCGCAGATGGTTCTTCGCGAAATAGCCGGGATCCTTCTGCGCGGCCAGGAGCATCTCGCCCACGGCGATGTCGGGCGGCACGTCCCAGCTGGGGTGGAACACGAGGGAGCTGATCGAGTCGCTGAACAGCGGCGTGCGCGAGAGCTCGCGCCCGACCACCACGCGCATGCGGAGGGGGACGCGGTCGCCCTCGTGGACCTCGAGCGCGAAGGCCGGCACGTTCACGAGCACGTAGCGGTCGCCCAGCGTGTCCGGCAGCCAGCGCCAGCGCTCGAGGTTCAGCTCGATCTGGCGCACGCGCGCGCTCGCGGGCACGTTCAGCTCGGCGAACTCGCGCGGCCCCGCCACACCGGTCGTGTCGAGCCCGTGCCGCGCCTGGAAGCGGCGCAGCGCGGACGCGAGCGCAGCATCGAAGACCGAGCCGTGGGCGCGCGCGGGATCGAGGTCCCCCTCGAGCGCCAGGCGCTCGCTCAGCGGGCGCACGCGCGGTCCCGCGCTGCCGCGGCGCAGCGGCGGTCCGGGGGTGACGAGCGGCCAACCGCCCGCCCGGGCGATCGCGCGATCGCGCTCGAGCACGTCGCGCAGCCGCGCGTATCCCGCCTCGGGCGGCCGCAGCGCCGCGATCCGCCGGGGGAGATCATGCGCCCGGAGCCCGCGCTCGAGCACGCGCACCAGGTCGAGGCGGCGCGGATGCACGTGCCAGTCGGCGGGCAGGCGCGCGGGATCGAGCCGTCCGGTCGACAGGTGGGCGGCGTACTTGAAGAAGCTCCGCGTGAGCCACAGGTCGAGGTCGGCGAGCTTCGCCGGCTCGGGTCCCGGTCCGAGCAGTCCGCTCTCGAGCGACTCGAGCCGCGTGCGCAGGGCTCCGGAATCCACTTCCTCCTCGAGACCCTCGCTCGACGCGCTGTCGAGCGCGCCCGCCAAGGCGAACGCTTCGGACTTCGGACCGCGCCCCGTGCACCAGGCGGGGTTGAATCCGCGCCGCCCGTAGAAGCGCACGACCAGCGGCGCCACGTCGTAGTTCCCCACGAGCGCGCGCTCGCGCGAGCGCCTGAACCAGCGCCTTTCGCTCGCGCTCCGCGTGATCTCGTCCCGGATCCGGGCGCGCACGCGCCGGCGCGCGGGATCGAGCAGATCGCAGCCTCCCGTGAGCGCGAGCAGCACGATGACGCCGATCGCCGCGAGCGCCGCGAGCACGAGCGCGCCATCCGCGCCGCGGCGTCCGCGCCGCCGGCTCACCGTGCCCCCGTGCCGAAGTCGAAGCGCTGCTCGCACCACACCGCGACCGGCCGGCCCCCGCGCTGCGCGGGCTCGAAGCGCATGCCGAGCGCGCAGCGCCGCGCGGCCCCGACCAGCGCCGTGTCGGAGCTGCCCCCGGTCCATGCCACCTCGGACACCGCGCCCTTCTCGTCGACGCGCACCTGGAGCTCGACCACGCCGCGCGCGGGACGCGGGCCGCGGGGCAGCTCGAGCACCCCGCGCACGACGAGGATCGGCGGCTCGAGCCCCGGATCGACCTCGAGAGCCGGAGGGGAGTCCTCGAGCGCGGCCATGCTGTCGGGC
>DATKKO010000097.1:0-7301 GCA_035542955.1 Terriglobales bacterium | reverse complement strand
GGACGTAGTCCTTGCCGTCAATGCCGCGGCCCTCGCGGATCTCCATGGTCATGGCGCGGCTGACCATGTCGCGGGGCGCCAGCTCCATCAGCTTGGGCGCGTAGCGCTCCATAAAGCGCGCGCCCGTGTTGTTGCGCAGGTAGCCGCCCTCTCCCCGGCAGGCCTCGGTCATGAGGATGCCGTTCGGCACCAGCCCCGTCGGATGGAACTGGAGGAACTCCATGTCCTCGAGCGGGAGGCCGGCGCGGTACGCCATCGCCATGCCGTCGCCGGTCACGGTCTGCGAGTAGGTGGTGAAGCCGTAGAGCGTGCCGCCGCCGCCGGAGGCGATGAGCAGCGCCTTGCCGCGGATCGCCACGGTCTCGCCCGTGCCGGTATGGAGTCCCACCAGCCCCGCGAAACGCCCGCCCTCGACGAGAATGTCCGTGACGAAGAACTCGTCGTAGCGCGTGAAGCCGCGGTAGCGCTGGAGCTGGTCGTAGAGCGCCTGCATCTCGAAGAAGCCGGTCTTGTCCGCGGCCAGCGTCGCGCGCGGATAGCTGTGACCGCCGAACGGGCGCTGCGCGATGTAGCCCTCGGCGTCGCGCGTCCAGGGAATGCCCCAGTGGTCGAGCTGCAGGATCTCCCGGGGAATGGTCTCGACGAAGGTCCTCACCACGTCCTGGTCGGCGAGGAAGTCGGAGCCCTTCACCGTGTCCCAGGCGTGCAGCTCCTGCGAGTCGCCCAGGTCGGTGCGTAGGACGGCCGCCGTGCCGCCCTCGGCGCACACGGAGTGCGCGCGCATGAGCTGGACCTTGGAGACGATGCCGATGTCGGCTTGGCCCTCGAGGCGGCGGGAGATTTCGACCGCGGCACGCAATCCGGCCAGCCCGGCCCCGAGGATCACCACGTCGTGCTTCAGTTCACGATCCATCAGGAACCCTCGTGCGGTGGTGGGAGGGGCAGCGTTTCGCTGCGGGGCCCCGCAGGACCATCGCGGCCCCGCGGCATCATACGCCCGGGGCCGCGCCGCGCGAAATGCGGCAGCGTCGGCTCGTCGTGCCGACACGCGCGGGGCGCGCGTCCGCGGCCCCGACGCCGCGCCGCGCGGTTCAGCGCGCGGGCGCGCCCGCCAGCTCCTCGGGCAGCGGCCGGTCGCGCGCGACGACGGCCGTCTCGGTCGCCCCGAGCGCGCCGTCCTCGACGATCACGGCGCGCAGCAGCTCGAGCGGAACGAGCTCGGCGCGCACGTTGCGCGGGCGCACGCCCTCGGGGGGCGCGCCCCACACCTCCGCCGCCGGCATCTCGTCGATGCGCAACGCGGGCGTCGCGGCCGGGAGGAACTTGCGGCGCGCGGCGAGCACGTAGACCGGCACGGAGTGCTCGCGCGCGGCGAGCGCCGCCGCGTAGCCGCCCACCGGCGCGATCACGCCGCGGTCGGTGACCGCCTCGGCGCCGAGCCAGACCATCGAGACCTGCGCGAGCAGCAGGGGGAGCGCGGCATCCACCACGAGCCACACCGGCACGCCCGCCCCGGCCAGCTCGGCCGCGAGGCTGCGGCCCGAGAGCCGGGGACGGGCCTCGCTCACGATCGCGCGCGGACCGCGCCCGGCTTCCCGTGCCCCGAGCAGCGCCCGCGACACGGTGCCGCTCCGCCCCACGGTCGCCACCCAACCGCCGCGCTCGACGAGCAGCGCGCGGGCGGTGAGCGCCACGGCGGAGCGGGCGCTCTCGAGATCGGCGCGCTCGGCCGCGCACGACTGCCCGATCGCGACGCGGGCCGCGGGCGCGTTCTCGCCGCGCGCGGCGGCGCCGTCCGTCACCTCGAGCGCGCGCGCGCAGAGCTGGTGGACGATGCCGTTCGCCGCCAGCGCGGCCTGCTCGCGCCGCAGGTGGGCGAGCAGCGCCTCGCGCAGCGCGGGAACGGTGGGGGAGACGTCCAGGTCGAGCCGGCGACCGAGCCGGTCGAGGAAGGCGAACGCCTCGTCCGTCGCGCCCGCGTGCGTGAAGGGCTCCGCCGCCTCGGGGTCCATGCCGTGCTCGCGCGGCCGCTCGGTGCTCATCGGATCAGCGCCGGAACAACCGCTCGAGACCGCGGGCGAGGGTCTGGCGGCCCAGCTCGCCGAACGCCTCGGTGAGGGGGACGTCCTTGGGGCAGACCTCGACACAGTTCTGCGCGTTGCCGCAGTCGCCGAGTCCGCCCTGTCCCATGATCGCGTCGAGCCGCTCGCGCGCGTTCATGGCGCCGGTCGGGTGCGCGTTGTAGAGCCGCACCAGCGCGATCGGGGCCGGCCCGAGGAACTCCGAGCGGCCGTTGTACTGGGGACAGGCCTCGAAGCAGCAGCCGCAGGTCATGCAGCGGGCGAGCGCGTACGCCATCGCCCGCGTCGATTCGGGCAGCTTCGGACCCGGGCCGAGGTCGTACGTGCCGTCGATCGGGATCCACGCTTTCACCTTCTTGAGCGCGTCGAACATCGGCTGACGGTCCACGATCAGATCCCGCACCACGGGGAACTTCGTGAGCGGCTCGAGCGTGATGACGCCCTCAGGCAGCTGGTCGACCAACGCGGCGCACGACTGTCGCGGCCGGCCGTTGACCCGCATCGTGCAGGCGCCGCACACCTCCTCGAGGCACGAGCTGTCCCAGGCGACCGGCGTGGTGGGGCGGCCCGGCTTCGTCACCGGGTTCTTGCGGATCTCCATCAGGCACGAGATCACGTTCATCCCCGGCTGCCAGGGAAGCGAGAACTCCTCCCAGCGGGGCGGAGCGGAGGGCGCGTCCTGACGCCGGATCCGCAGCTCGATGCGCGCGCGCGCCATGGTCAGGTCTCAATCGTAATGCCGCGCGACCGGGGCGACGAGCGAGGTGTCGACCGGATCGTAGCGGAACGAGGGCCCGTCGGGCGTCCAGGAGGCGATCGTGCTCTTCAGCCAGCGGGCGTCGTCGCGCTCGGGGAACTCCGGCTTGTAGTGCGCGCCGCGGCTCTCGTCGCGGGCGAGCGCGCCCAGCACCACGACCCGCGCCAGCTCGAGCATGGCGTCGAGCTGGTTCAGGAACGCGAGCGGCTGGTTCATCCACGGCGAGCGGTCCAGCGGCGAGGCCCGGAGCAGCCGCTCGCGCAGCTCCCGGATCTTGTCGTCGGTCCGGCGCAGCCGGTCGTTGAAGCGGACCACCGTCACGTGGTCGAGCATCCAGCGGCCCAGCTCCTCGGCGAGCACGTACGCGTTCTCCGGGCCGTCGCGGCGCGCCAGCTCCGCGAAGCGGCTCGTCCAGCGGCGCTCCGCCCCGTCGAACAGCGACGACGGCAGGCCGGCGGCCGCGCGCTCGCGGCTGCGGACCCAGCTCACGGCGCCGGGCCCGGCGACCATGCCGCCGTAGAGGCACGAGAGCAGCGAGTTCGCGCCGAGCCGGTTCGAGCCGTGGTACTGGTAGTCGACCTCTCCCACCGCGTAGAGGCCCGGCACGTTCGTCATCTGGTTGCGGGGATGGCCCGCCTCGAGGAATCCCTCCGCGGTCGCCCGGTAGTCCACCCACAGCCCGCCCATCGAGTAGTGCACCGCGGGGAAGACCTTCATCGGCACCTCCCGCGGATCGTCGCCCACGAACTTCTCGTAGATCTCGAGGATGCCGCCGAGCTTGCGGTCGAGCGTCTCGCGCGGGATGTGCGTGAGATCGAGGTACACGCAGGCCCCGCCGTCCACTCCGAGTCCCTGGTTCACGCACACGTCGACGATCTCGCGGCTCGCCACGTCGCGCGGCACGAGGTTGCCGTAGCGCGGATACTTCTCCTCGAGGAAGTACCAGCGCTCGGACTCGGGGATCGTGCGCGGATCGCGCCGGTCGCCCTTCGCGCGGGGCACCCAGATCCGTCCGCCTTCGCCCCGCGCCGATTCGCTCATGAGCCGCAGCTTGTCCGTGCCCGGGATCGCGGTGGGATGAACCTGGATGAACTCGCCGTTCGCGTACCAGGCGCCCTCGCGATAGGCGGCCGCGGCGGCCGCCCCCGTGTTGATGATCGAGTTCGTGGTGCGGCCGAAGAGCAGGCCCGGTCCACCGGTGCACAGCAGCACCGCGTCCGCGCGGAAGGCCTTCGGCTTCATCGTGCGCAGGTCGAGCGACACCTGGCCCGCGCAGCCGCCGGCGTCGTCGCGCACGAGGCCGAGGAACTCCCAGCCCTCGTACTTCGTGACCAGGCCCTCGGTCTCGTGCCGCCGCACCTGCTCGTCGAGCGCGTAGAGCATCTGCTGTCCGGTGGTGGCGCCGGCGAAGGCGGTGCGGTGGACGAGCGTGCCGCCGAAGCGCCGGAAGTCCAGGAAGCCCTCGGGCGTGCGGTTGAAGGCGACGCCCATGCGGTCCAGCAGGTAGATCATGGCCGGGGCCGCGTAACACATCCCCTTCGCCGGCGGCTGGTGAGCGAGGAAGTCGCCGCCGCGGACCGTGTCGACGAAGTGGATCTCGGGCGAGTCGTTCTCGCCCCTCACGTTCACCGCGCCGTTGATGCCGCCCTGCGCGCAGACCGAATGCGAGCGCTTCACGGGCACGATCGAGAACAGGTCCACGGGCACGCCGGCCTCGGCGATCTTGATCGTCGACATGAGCCCCGCGAGGCCTCCGCCGACGACCGAGATCCGCGGCCCGTCCATCAGCGCGCTCCGAGGCGGCCGTCCGGGATCACGGCGGGGGGCACGGCCACGGCGGCCCGGGGCGCGCGCTCGAAGATGCGGAGCGAGGCGTGGCGGAAGGCGAGCAGGCTGTTCACCGAGACGAAGGCGAGCACGAGGAAGACGGCGAAGCCGAGCCGCGCCACGCGCCGCTGCGCGCCGCGCCCGACGGCGAGGCCCCAGTGGATCGAGAAGCCGAACAGGCCGTTGCCGAGATGCCAGGCGGCGGCGAGAACCCCGAGCAGCGAGAACGCCAGCACCCAGCCGTTCGCGAGCTGCTTCGCCATCAGCGTGAAGAGATCCTCGTCGCCCGCGCGCACCGCCGGCGAGAGCCGCGTGGACCACACGTGATAGAAGAGGTAGGGGACGAGGATCAGGCCCGAGATCCGCTGGAGCACGTACATCCAATTGTGCGCGTGCGGATACCGGACCACGTTCGGTTGCCCCGTGGTCACCAGGATCACCCCGATCGCCATGTGGAAGAGGATGGGCAGGGCGATGCCGAACAGCTCGAGGAGCTGCACGTACGGCAGCCGGGCGAGCACGCTCGCGCCGCTGTTGTAGGCCGCCGGTCCGTGCAGCGCGTAGGAGTTGACGAACAGGTGGAGCAGCAGGAAGAGGCCGACGGGGACGATGCCGCTCAGCGAATGCAGCCGCTTGAGCAGGTACCACGTGGAATCCGAGATCCGCATGCCGCGACGCCCCGGGGGAAGGCTGGCCCGGCCCGGACCATAGCAGCTTCCGCGTGCCGCTGACGAGGCGCCCACCCGCACGACACGAGGCCGGGCCCGGTCTCGGGTCCGGCCTCGCGTCAGGTCGCCGTCAGGTCCTGGCCTTCTCGATCGGGGCACCCGCGCGAATGCGCGGGTCCGGGGCGGTTGGGCGCGCACCGCGCTGCGCCCATTCACGGTCCAGCCACTCGAGGAACCAGATGACGTCCGCCGGCGTGGGCAGAACGTACTCCGCGCGGGAGACCACGCGATCGACGGCGATCGCGATGCCCGCCCTCCTCCGCACCGAGGCGTGCACGGGCTCGTCGCGCGTGTCGTCGCCGAAATAGAGGAGGAGCGTCGTCTCGGGCGCGGAGGAGAGCCAGTACTCCAGAGCGGCCGCCTTGTCCCAGGCCGTGGCCGGCACGACCTCGAACTTGGCGCGGCCGTGGATCAGGTTCACCTGCGGCTGATGCGGCCGCAGGCGGCGGCGGATTCCCGCGCCGAACGCGGGCTGCAACGCGACGGCGACGGCGTTGAAGTGGAGCGCACAGGAGCCGGGTCGCAGCTCGAGCCGCGCGCCGGGGAAGCGCTGGCACCAATCGGTGAGATCCCGCACGAGCGCGGGCGGCAGGCTCGTCATCGGGCCGGCGTGAGTCTCGTAGCGCCCGAGTTCGCTGCGCGTCTCGAGACCCGACGAGCCCGCGTAGAACGCCCTCTCCAGACCCACCCGGCCCCGCAGGTCCTCGAGCGTGCGGCTCGAGAAGAACGCGAGGTGGAGCTGATCGCGCCCGGAGAGGCGGTGAAGGACTTCGCGCGCCCGGCCCGCGAGCTGACACGACTGCGGGTCCGGGAGCAGGTCGGTGAGAGTGCCGTCGAAGTCGAGCCCGAGATGCAGCGAACTGGAGCGGGCGAGCTGCTCGCTCAACGGTCCGATCGAGAGCCAGAGCGGCTTCAGGCTTGGCATATCGGTC
Source organism: Terriglobales bacterium (assembly GCA_035542955.1). GTDB lineage: Bacteria > Eisenbacteria > RBG-16-71-46 > RBG-16-71-46 > RBG-16-71-46 > JANXPZ01. Next base: position 976 of record DATKKO010000097.1, on the reverse strand, counting down.
GCCTCGCGGATGGGAGGATCATGCGGAGTCGCGCCCGGTGGCGACTGTCACCGGATCCGCCCGCCCCTCCGGGCGGCGGCCAGGATCCAGTCCGCATGTCGACTGCGTTCAGCCTCCTCCAGCGGGCGGACTGAGTCAACGGTTGAAAGCGTCCCAGACCCTCCCCTTTAAGAGACGGTGGGTTCGGGCGCAGGAAGCAGTGCGCGCCGCCGGGGCGACCGGCGCCACCGGTGACCCTCGGAAGAACTGATGGGAACCAGGGGATTGGGATTGGCAGCCCCATGCCGCTGTGCTACTTTGCCGTCCGGCGGGTTCGAGCCCTGCACGCGTTGGTGCAGGGCTCCACCGCATGACCGGACCCGTGGTGTCCGGCGTGCCCGCCCGGTGCCGTGGCGGGGCCCCGGCGAGAGCGTTTCCACTCACGGCAGCCGTGCCGCCGGCCCCGGAATCGCGTCGGGAACCTGCGCCGGAGGACGCGGCCCGGTCGGCGGTCCCCCTCAGGAGTCTTCGGATCCCACATGTCGAGCAGCGTCGCGGACCGCATCCGGCACGAGCTGCTGCCCCGCATCTCCAAGCCCAATCGCTATCTGGGAGCCGCGCTTGAGGCGCCACGCAAAGCGCCTGGTCAGGCCGAGGTCCGCGTGCTTCTGGCCTTCCCGGACGCCTACGAGATCGGACTTTCGAACCTGGGCATCCGGATCATCCATCACGTGCTGAACCGAAGACCGGACACGGCGGCCGAGCTCGTGTTCGCGCCCTGGCCGGACGCCGAGGCCGAGATGCGCCGGCTCGGGATTCCGCTCTTCTCCCTGGACAGCCACAGCCCGGCGGGCGAATTCGACGTGCTGGGCTTCTCGCTCCAGTACGAGCTGCAATACACGAACGTGCTCACGATGCTCGACCTCGCGGGTCTGCCGCTGCGGTCGCTCGAGCGCGACCATCGGCACGCGCTCGTCATCGCCGGCGGCGCGCAGGC
>DATKKO010000096.1:0-12654 GCA_035542955.1 Terriglobales bacterium | reverse complement strand
CATCGTGCGTTAGGGGGCGACGTGACGCTGCATCGGAATCGGATCGCACTGCTCTGCGCGGCGGCCCTGCTCGTCGCCGCACCCGCCCACGCGCTTCGCGTCGCCACCTGGAACATCACCAACTACCAGAACGGGCAGGTTAACAGCTGGATCACGCCCCGGCAGCCGTATTTCCGCACCGCGATCGCCGCGCTCAATCCCGACATCCTGATCGCGCAGGAGATCGGCGCCGCGGGAAGCGCCGATGCCGACTCGTTCCAGGTGGGCGTGCTCGACGTGCTCTGGCCCGGCCAGTGGCAGCACACGTCCTCGAACATCCAGCAGACCCAGAGCGTGATGTTCTGGCGGACCTCCCTGGTCAGCGTGACCAACGTGACCTCCTTCTCCGACGGCGGCCCGCGCGACGTGCTCCAGTGCTGGGTGCATCCCGTGGGCTACTCGGACAAGTCGGCGACCTTCAGGCTCTACTCGATCCACCTCAAGGCGGGCACGACCCCGTCGGACGCCACCACGCGGAACACCGAGTGCACGAACATTCGCAGCACGATCAACTCGACGCCCCTGACCAACTACGGTCCGAACTTCCTCATCGGCGGCGACACCAACTTCCAGGGCGGAATCGAGGGCGGCTACGCCCGTCTCACAGAGTCACAGTCCAACAACAACGGCCAGTGCCGCGACACGCTGTGGGCGTTGAACGCCTCGCAGCCGACCTGGCACGACAACTGGTACTGGCGCTGGTACCACTCGCAGTCACCGTGCACTTCGAACCCCTGGCCGGGCCTGGGCTCAACTTTCTTCTCGGGCGGCGGGCTCGACGACCGCTTCGACATCTTCTTCACTTCGAATTCCATGCAGGACAAGTCGGGGCTCGACCTGCACGGGTACGTCACCTTCGGGCAGGACGGCCGGCACATGAACGACGACATCAACGCGAGCGGGAACGACTCGGTGGGCTATACCGTCGCCACCGCGTTGCGCCTGGCGTCGGACCACATCCCGGTGGTCGCGGTCGTCCGCCTGCCCGCGATCATGTCCACCGCCTCGCAGCTCGACTTCGGCACGGTGATCACCGGCGCGACCGCGCAGCGGAACCTGTCGATCGCGAACGTGGCCGCCTGGCCGGCCGACACGCTGCGCTACAGCTTCGTCGCGCCCACCGGCTTCAGCGCGCCCGCCGTGACGGACACCTTCCAACGGGCCGTGGGCGCGGGGGACACGAGCATTACGATCGGCATGAGCACGGCGGGCATCGGCTCGCTGGCCGACACGCTCAAGATCAACACGAACAATCCCGACACGACGCTCAAGCGCGTGCTGCTCTCGGGCCGGGTGATCCGCCACGCCGCGGCCTCGCTCGAGTCGCTCACCGTGGTGCTCGGCGACACGCTCGACTTCGGCTACCACGCGCGCACCGGCTTCGCGGACATGACGGCGAAGGTCTTCGACCAGGGCTACGACGCCTGGCAGGCGCGGCTCTCGCTCACGAACGGGGTGATCGGCGGGGGCGGCGGGCGCTTCTCGATCGTGGGCGGCTTCTCCGGTTCGCTGGTCGCGGGCGCGCCCGCTTCGTTCGCGATCCACTTCAATGCGAACCACGCGACCGCCGACTCGACCTACACCGCCACGCTCACCTTCTCGAGCGCCGACGAATCGCTGCCGGGCGCGCTGCCGCAGCCCGACCTCGTCGTGACGCTGCAGGCGCGCGTCCAGGTGTCGGTGGACGTGCCCGAGATCTCCACGGCCTCTCAGCTCGACTTCGGCAGCGTGATCCTCGGCGCCGCCGCCGAACAGGCGCTCTCGATCGCGAACGTGGCGATCCTGCCCGCCGACTCGCTCCACTACGGCTTCGCCGCTCCGGCGGGCTTCACCGCCCCGTCCGGGAGCTTCGCGCTGGCCGCGGGCGATCCGGCCGCGAACCACACGATCGGCATGGGCACGGCGAGCGCCGGCGCGAAGAGCGGCGCGCTGACGATCAACAGCGACGATCCGGACAGCTCGGCCAAGGCCGTGCTGCTCTCGGGGCTCGTGCTGCGGCACGCGGCGCCCTCGCTCGACTCGCTCACCGCGGTCGGCGAGGCGGCGCTCGCCTTCGGCGACGTTCCGCTGTTCCACGACACCACGCTGACCGTGGCCGTCCACAACCTCGGCTGGGACGCGGAACAGGCCCGTCTCGCGATCACCTCCGCCGAGATCCGCGGGCTCGACCCGCGCTACACGTTGGTGGACTTCCTGCCGGCGCTGGTCTCGGGCGTGGGCGCGCGCTTCCACGTGAAGTTCAGCGCGTCGTGTTCGGACAACGTCGTCGCCGTGGATACGCTCGTCTTCCATTCGGCGGACGAGTCGCTGCCCGGCGGCACGAGCCTGCCGGACGTCCGCTACCTCACCAGCGTGAACGTCACGGGCGTGGGTCCCAGGCCCACGGCGCTCCGCTTCTACCCGCCGCAGCCGAATCCGTCGGCGGGCGCGTTCCGCTTCGCCTACGACCTGCCGAACCCGGCGCACGTGCGGCTCGAGATCTTCGATCTCGCGGGGCGGCGCGTGGCGACTCTCGTCTCGGGCGATCGCGACGCGGGGCGCCACGAGCTGAGCTGGAGTCCGCGGGCCTCGCTCCGCGCGGCCGGTCTCTGCTTCGCCCGCTTCACCACGCCGGGCCTGACCCGCACCACGCGGCTCGTGCTGCTGCCTTGAGCTGACCCCTTCCCTTCGGCACGGGGCGGCGGTCCTCAGCGACCGCCGCCCTGGTCGTCTCGTCACCCGTCGCGCCTCCGGCTACACTCGTGGGAGCATGCCCGCCCCCCGCGCCCGATCACGATCCTCCGGCCGCGCGCCCGCTCGGCCCGCGCGTCCGCCTCTCTTCCGGCTGCACGCCGCGGAGGAGCCGTTCGCCGGGCGGGAACGGTCGATCGAGCGCCTCACCTGGGTCGTTGCCGCCCTGTTCGGGCTCGGCCTGCTCGTGATGGTGCTCGGACCCCACCGGGTCGGCGACTACATGACCGAGACCGACTTCTACGGCCAGTACGCCGAGGGCGCGCGGCTCATCCAGCACGGGCACCTCGATCCGTCGCGCTACGGCGTGGTCGGCCCCGCGTACGAGATCGCGCTCGCGCTCGCCGGGCTCGTGGTGCGCAACCTGTTCCTCGCCGCCGGCCTGCTCTCGGCCCTCGCGAGCGTGGCCACCGTGCTCCTCTGGTCCCTGTTGCTGCGCCGCCGCGGGGCACCCGCGCGCGAAGCGCCTGGGTCCGCGGCCGCCGCGCTCGTCACCGCGATCTTCCTCGTCACCAACGCGCAGTTCTTCCGCTATGGCTACTCGGTGACGACCGACGCGCTCGCGATCGCGCTGCAGGCCGGGGCCTTCGCGCTGCTGTTCGCCCGCGAGGGCATCGGCGCCGCGATCGGCGCGGGCACGCTTGCGGCGCTCGCCTTCCTCACCCGCTACAACGCGATCGCCCTGTTGCCGGCCGGGCTCGTCGCGATCCTCGCCCGCGGCACGCGGGACTCAGGCGCTTCGCGCGCGGGCGCCCAGCGGCGCGGACGTGCGGCGCTCGGCTTCGGCGCCGCCTTCGCGGCGGTCGTGGTGCCCTGGGTGGGCTACTGCCTCGCGCGCGGGACCGGCTTCTCGTTCCAGCTCCACCACAACATCGCCTACGAGGTCTTCGCGCGCTCGCGCGGCATCCCGTGGGACACGTACCAGCGCACGATGCAGCCGCAATTCCGCAGCCTCGCCGACGTGATCGCCCGTGATCCGGCCGCCGTCCTCTCCCGCATGACCTTCAACGTCTTCGATCACCTGCGGCAGGACGCGGCGAGCCTGCTCGGCTGGCCGCTCGCGATCGCGGCCGCGCTCGGCGCGATCCTCGCTCTCGGACCCACGGCCCCCGGGGCCGTGGGTACCCCCAGGACCGCGCGGCGGGTCTGGCCGCTGGTCGCGACCTGGGCTCTGCTCTTCCTGAGCCTCGTGCCCGCGTTCTCCTCCGCGCGCTACTCGCTCGCCCTGCTCCCCTTCTACGCCGCCGCCGCGGCGCACTTCTTCGTCTCGCCGCGCTTCGCCTGCGCCCTCGGGCGCACGGGCCGCCTGCGGCTCAAGAGCGCGCTCGTGGTCGTGCCCGTGGTGGCCGCGCTCGCGGCCTCGTGGCGGGTGCAGGTCCGCGTGCTCGACCAGCTCCCGGTCGAGGTGCTCGGCGCGGCGCGCACGCTGCGCGCGCTGGCCCGGCCCGGCGATCGCGTGATCGCGCGGAAGCCACACGTCGCGTTCCACGCGGGGCTCGATCCCGCGCCCTTCCCGTTCGTGCGCACGCTTCCCGAGCTGGCCGCGTTCGCGCGCTCGCAGCATGCGCGCTGGCTCTACTTCTCGTGGCCCGAGGCCGAGACCCGCCAGGCGTTCTGGTACCTGCTCGACACCTCGGCCGCGGTGCCCGGGCTCACGGCGCGCGCGGTCACGCGTCCCAATCCGGCCGTGCTCTACGAGATCGGTCCGGACTTCGGCCGGGAGCCCGCGTGGCTGGCGAACGACACGCTCTTCACCCTGCACGTCGCGCGCGCCCGGGTGCTCGTCACGCGCGCGAGCGCGCCCATGCTGATCCGATACGCGGAGACGGCGCTCGCGGAGGGCCGGCCGGTCGACGCGCGCGCCGCCTACGAGCGCGCGGCCGAGCTGGATCCGCGCAATCTGGATCCGCTGATCGCCCTGGGGAAGCTCTGCCTGAGGATCGGCGACACGGAGGCCGGGGCGGCCGCGTTCCGCCGCGCGGCTTTGCTCGAACCTGACGACCCGAACGCGCGCACGGGCCTGGGCTGGGCGAGCTACCTCGCGGGGCGCTCGCGCGAGGCCGCGGATCTCTGGCGCCCGCTGGTGGCGAGAACCGTCGACTCTGCTACGCTGGCCGCCATGGCCGAGGTGTATCACGCGGTCGGCGACCGCGAGGCGGAAGCGGAGGCACGCGCGGCGCTCGCCCGCTCGCGGGCCGCGCGATGAGCGCGGCGGGTCGGCGCGGCGTTCGCCCGCTCGCGCGCCGCGCGACGTGCGCGACGCTGTCGCGCGCGCGGCTCGGAGCGGGGCTCGTCGCGCTCGCCATCGTGATCGCGCTCGTCTCCTGCACGCGGCCCGCGCGCTCTCCCGACGTGACGGCCCGCAACCCGGGCACGCCCGTCGATTCCGCGACGGTGGCGCTCTGGCGGATGGACGAGACGGGCGGCACGCGCGTGGCCGACGCGGGACCGCACCATCTCGACGCCGTCGCCGGGCTCGAGACCCGCACGGTGTTCGGGCGCTTCGCCCAGGCGCGGCAGTTCGGGCGATCGAACGACTCGTTCCTCTACGTCGCGCCGAACCCGGCGCTCGACGCCACGGGACCGCTCACGATCGATTGCTGGGTGGATCTCGCCACCTACTCGCCCTACGAGGCCTCCCCGATCGCCGCGCGCTGGTCGCCCAGCACCATCGAGCGAAGCTGGATCTTCGCCATCGTGGGCAGCAACCTCGATCCGTCGCTCTGGCCCTCCGACCTGGGGCAGCCGCCGGGACCGCAGTGGCTCGCGCCGTACGTGAAGGACGCCGGCGAGGGCCGGCTGCTCTTCCTCTATCAACCGGCCGACGCGGGGATGCCGCTCGCCTTCTCCTCCCTGACCCGGCTCCCGCTGAATCGTTGGACGCTCGTGGCGGTCACCTTCGACGGCCAGACCGTGCGCTTCTGGGTGGACGGCCGCTCCGACGGCACGTACGCCGTGCCGGCGGGCCTGCGCTCGAGCCAAGCGCCGCTGCTCGTGGGGAACCTGTTCGACACGCGGTTCCTCACCGACTTCGGAGGCGATCTGCGCCAGGGCCCCGCCGGCGATGCGAAGCCCTGGTACGCGTTCGAGGGCGGCATCGACGAGCTGCGCATCTCGAACGTCGCCCGCACGCTCTTCCCCCTCCACGGCGGAAAGTAACGCGCGCCCGGATCATCCGGGCACGGTGCTTGCGCTGGTGTCGCGGTCGACGCGGCTCCCGCAGGCTCGTCCCCGGCACGGATCACCATGGCTCGCGCACGAGTTCCCCTCGCACGGTTGCTCCTCCTCGTCCTTGGCTGCGCCTCGTCCACATCTCCGGCCGCGGGCGCGATGACCCGCAACGAGCTGGTGATCGCGCTCGCCCCCGCGCGCCCCGGAACCACCGCGAACGAACCACCCGATCGGCTCACGGCCCTTCTCTCCGCTCTCGGCCTACGCCTCCGAACGACGCTGGCCGGGAACGTGCCGGAATCCGCCGATGGATCTCCCGCGCGCGGCGGCGCGTTTCGCTCGCGCGTGCCTGCCGTTTTCGCGAGCGGCGCGCTCGCTTTCGATCCCATGCGCATCTGGCTCGTCGAGGCGCCCGACTCCGCCGCGGCGGCCATCGCCCTCGAATCGCTCGCCCGCGATCCGGCGGTGGCCTGGGCCGAGCCGAACCGCCCGCGTGAGATCGCGGGCTCGAGCATCGACGTTCCGTTTCCGGACGATCCCCTGTTCCGCGACGGACGCCAGTGGGGGCTCCGCAATCTCGGGCCGGGTTCGCCTTACGGCGGCGTCGCGGGCGCGGACATCCGCGCGACCGAGGCCTGGGCGCGCTCGACGGGATCGAACGATCTCCTGCTCGCCGTGGCCGACACGGGGATCGATCCCGATCAGCCCGATCTCGGCGGCCCGATGCCCGATGGCGGGCCCCGCATCGTCTGCGCCCTGAACGTGAGCGGCGAGCAGCCGGTCTCCGCGATCCTCGATTCATTCGGGCACGGCACGCTGGTCGCGGGCGTGATGGCCGCGCGCACGAACGACGGCATCCACTTCGACTCCCTGGGCGCGGCCGGCGTGTGCGGCGGCGACGGCCGGGCGAACGGCGGCTGCCGCATCGTGCCGATCAAGATCGCCCCGGGCCGCAGCGGGAACGCCTCGAGCTTCGCGATCGCGAGCGCCGCGCTCTACGCGACCCGCGTCGGCGCGCGCGCCATGAACCTCTCCTTCGGCGGCCCGGGCGCGAGCCGTGTCGAGCGCCTCGCGCTCGCCTGGGCGATCGCACACGGCTGCGTCGTTGTGGCCGCGGCGGGCAACCACTCGGACGATCTCCCGATCTACCCGGCCGCCAACTCCGTGGACGGTCTGTGCATCCAGGTGGGAGCGAGCGACGAGTCCGACCGGCGCACCGCATGGTCCTCGCACGGGCCGGGACTCGACCTGGTCGCGCCGGGCACGGACATCTGGACCACGTTCATGACCGACCCGGCCGCCTCGGGCGTCTCGTATCCCGGCTATTGCCGCACCGCGGGCACCTCGTACGCCGCGCCCTTCGTCACCGGTACGGTGGGCCTGCTGGCCGCCGCGCGTCCGGAGCTGACGGACGTCGACTTCCAGCGCATCATCCGCGAGAGCGCCCACGACGTGGCCGATACCGGCGTGGACGCTCTCACGGGCTGGGGCCGGCTCGACGCGGCCGCGGCGCTCGAGCAGGTGGCGCCCGCGATCGGCATCTGGCACGACGAGGTCGCGGGGCAGACGTTCCGCGCGCTCGAATGCGACACCCTCGCGGTGGCCGAGGGCGGCTTCGGCACCCTCGATCTCTGGCGCGGTGCGCATCGCGCGGAGAGGATCGAGGTCACCGCGCGCGTCGCCCTGCCCGATTCGTTCGTCGGGCCGGTGCGCGTCTGGCCACGGGTCGCCGGCACGACCACGACCCGTGGCGGCTTCCGCCTGCCCTGCTTCGCGCCGTGGGCCGAGGTCGAGGAGTGGAGCGCGCCCGGGACCGCGCTCGCCGGCGCGCCCCGCGCGTTCACGTTGCGGGGCTCCGTCTATCGCGTGCTCGACGCGGGAACGGCTTCGGGCGGTGACGAGTACGTCCCGCTCCCTCCGGATCAGGCGCGATTCGGATTCACCGTGATCGGATCCGTCGATCGCGGTCCCCGAACCTCGGTGGCAGCGCGGGACCCGACGAGCTTCTCGGTCGCGCCGAATCCGTTCCGCTCGAGGGCCCGGATCGCGGGCCCGCCGGGGGCGCGTCTCGCGATCTTCGATCTCTCCGGCCGCCGGCTGCGCGAGGCCGTGCTCGACGAGCGTGGCGGCTTCTCGTGGGATGGCCGGGACGATTCAGGCCGGAGGACCCCGCCCGGCGTCTACCTCATCCGGGGCGAGGATCGGAGGAGCGTGCGCAAGCTCGTGAGGATCGAATAGGCCTCACTCGGATGGGTGCGGCAAGGAGGCCGGCCGCGCGCCGTTCCGCGTGAGGATCCCCTTCATGTTGGGATGGAACGAGCAGGCGTAGGGCCCGAAGCTCCGCCGCCCCAGCACGACGCGCGCCGAGGAGTCGGGCGCGATGCTGCCCGTGTTCCAGCCGGCCTGCGCGGAGGTGGCCGTGTGCGGGACGATGTCCTCGTTCACCCAGACCACCGTGTCGCCCGGAGCGGCCGCGAGGTCGGCAGGATCGTAGGCGAAGCTCCGGATCACGACCTGCCGGGCCACGGCGTGCCGCGCGTGGGAACCGCAGCCGGGCACGGCCGCGAGCACGAGCGCGAGAGCGCCGGGCGCGAGGAGGCGGGCGCGCCGGTGACGCGCGCCCGCCTCGTTCGTGGGGACCTGTCCTCTCACCGCTGGTAGGAGTTGCTGCCGGTCGAGAGCTGGCTCTGGACGTCCTTCGCCATCCGGAGGTGCTCCTCGATCACGGGACGCGTGTCCTGGATCAGCTTCTTGAGATCCGCGTTCTGCACGTTCGGCAGGAGCGTGTTGTCGATCACGTTCAGCACCGACTCGTGCAGCTTGACCTCGTTGTCGATGTAGGCCCTGTCGAAGCTCGCGCCGGTCATGCTCATCATGCGCGAGCGGGTCTGGGTGCCCGACGTCTCGAGGCTGCGGCTGAGCGCGTCCGGCTTCGGGGTCAGGTTCAGTCGCTTGGCGAGATCCATCGCCTGCCTGTTGGCGGCGGTGTGATCGGTGGTCATCCGCCGCGCGAACTCGAGCACCTTCGGGTTCTTGCTGATCCGCTCCGCCTCGCGCGCGTTCTGGATGTCGACTTTGTTCGCCGTGGTGACGATGGCCGCGATGTTCGCGTCGCTGACCGGACCGGACATGTGGCTCGTCGTCGAGCCGTAGCTCGACTTCGTCTTCCAGCTCTTGTGCACCGCGGCGCTCGCGCTTCCGGCGCCGAGGCCGAGGAGCCCGGCGGCGCAGAGTGCGACGGCCGCCCAGGTGAGCCGGCCGACGAGGATTCGCTGACGCATGGAAACCTCCGTGGAGAGGGGACTGTCCCGGGGCGCGTGGGTTCACGTAGCGCCTCCGGCCCCCTCTTCGATTCGCGCGCGGGCGCGCGAGGACGACGAAGTGACGTCCGCTTGACGGTTTCCTGTCGATCGGATGCGGACGCGCGCCCGGGCGCGTTGTCCGGGCGGTTGTCGCGTCCTTCGCGACCGTGCTACGCTGACGCGACTTCGACCGCCCGGGGCGCGCCCTCCGCGCGCCCCTCCGTGTCACGACTCTTCGAGGTCCGTGTGAGCCCTGAGACCGGCACCTCCGACCTGCAGGCGGTCGAGCGCATCAAGGTCGCCCGCGAGCGCATCCTCACCGAGCTGCGCAAGGTGATCGTCGGACAGGACGAGGTGATCGACCAGCTCCTCACCGCGCTCTTCGCGAACGGTCACGTGCTGCTCGTGGGCGTGCCCGGGTTGGCCAAGACGCTCCTCATCTCGAGCCTGGCGCGCGTGCTCGACCTCGCCTTCAGCCGCATCCAGTTCACGCCCGACCTCATGCCGAGCGACATCACCGGCACGGACATCATCGAGGAGGACCACGCCACCGGACGGCGTTCGTTCCGCTTCATCCACGGTCCGGTGTTCGCGAACATCGTGCTCGCCGACGAGATCAACCGCACGCCGCCCAAGACGCAGGCCGCGCTGCTCCAGGCCATGCAGGAGAAGGAGGTCACGGCGAGCGGGCAGACCTTCCGCCTCGCCCTGCCTTTCTTCGTGCTCGCGACCCAGAACCCGATCGAGCTGGAGGGCACGTATCCGCTGCCGGAGGCGCAGCTCGACCGCTTCATGTTCGACGTGCTCGTGGACTACCCGAAGCAGGACGAGGAGGAGAGGATCGTCGCCACCACGACCTCGGCCTACGAGGCGGATCTCGCGCGCGTGCTCACGGGAGCGGACATCCTCGAGCTGCAGCGGCTCATCCGCCGCGTGCCGGCGGGCGACCACGTCGTGCGCTACGCGGTGCGGCTCGCGCGCGCGACCCGCGGGCGCGCCGGCGGCGGCGGCCCCGTGGGGGCGCCCGGGGCACCCGCCGGAGGCGGCGGGTCGGGCGGCGCCGCGGCGCCCGAGTTCGTGCGGCAGTGGGTGGCCTGGGGCGCGGGGCCGCGCGCCTCGCAGTACCTGGTGCTGGGCGCGAAGACGCGCGCCGTGCTGCGCGGCCGCTTCGCTCCGGGCATCGAGGACGTGCAGGCCGTGGCGCCCGCGGTGCTGCGGCACCGCATCGTGACCAATTACACGGCCGAGGCCGAGGGCGTGAAGCCCGAGCGCATCGTGGAAGAGCTGCTGAAGACGGTGCCTGTCGATTAGCCCCGGCCTGAACAGCCGATCCTGACATTGGAGATGGGCTCATGGCCGTCGCTCCCAGTCTGCCGCGCCAGGACGTACCGCTCGAGCGCCGCATCGGGCTCTATGCGGCGACCGCGATTACCGTCGGCAACATCATCGGCTCGGGCATCTTCAAGTCGCCGCATTCGGTGGCGCAGCTCCTCGACAGCGTCCCCTGGATGATCGCCGCCTGGGTGCTCGGGGGCGTGCTCTCGCTGTGCGGCTCGTTCGCCCTGGTCGAGCTGGCGGTCGCGCACCCGCACACGGGAGGGCTCTACGTCTTCATCCGCGAGGGCTTCGGCGACGCCTGGGCGTTCTGCTTCGGCTGGGCGAACTTCTGGGTGATCAAGCCGACCCTGATCGCCGCCATCACGCTGGTCTTCGCCGAGTACTTCTGCGACGCCGCGGGCCTGCCGCGCGGCGCGCTGCTGCCCGTGGGATGCGCGGCGATCCTCCTCCTCACCGGCGTGAACGTGCTCGGCGTGCGCGAGGGCGCGGGCACCGCATCGCTCTTCACCACGCTCAAGGTGCTGGGCATCGCCGCCCTGTGCGTCGCCGCCTTCGCCCTGCCGCACGGCCCCGCGCTCGCGAACGCCCCGGTGGCGCCCGCGCCCGCCGGGCCGGCCTCCGGCGGGCACCCCCCGCTCGCGCTGGCGCTCGCGCTGGCGATGATCCCGGTGCTGTTCGCCTACGACGGCTGGACCGACTCCACCTACGTGGGCGGCGAGATCATCGCTCCCGCGCGCAATCTGCCCATCGCCATCCTCTGGGGCACGGTGCTGGTGATCGCGGTCTACGTGGTGACGAACCTGGCCTACTTCCGCGTGCTCACGCCGCGCGAGGTGGCCGCGTACCCGGTGGTGGGCGCCGAGACCATGCGCCGCCTGCTCGGCGCGTGGGGCAGCCGCGCGCTCGCGGTGCTCGTCGCCATCTCCACCTTCGGCACGGTGAACGGCGCGATCCTCACGGGCCCGCGGGTCACGCTCGCCATGGCCGCGGACGGTCTCCTCTGGCGGCCGCTGGCGCACGTGGACCCGCGGCGCGCCTCGCCGGATCGCGCGCTCTGGGCGCAGGCCGTGCTCTCCTGCCTGTGGCTGTGGGTCGCGCGCTCGTTCGAGGACGTCTCGGGCTGGTTCGTGACCACGATGTGGCTCTTCTACGGCGTCACCACCGCTGCGCTCTTCGTGCAGCGCCGGCGCGAGCGGCCGACCCCCGCGGAGAGCGGGCCGCGCGAGACGCCCGCCTACCGCACGCCGCTCTACCCGCTCACGCCGCTCGTCTTCATCCTGGTCACGGTCGCGATCATCGTCAGCGATCTCTCGAGCAGCGGCTGGCGCGCCGCCGCGGGCGTGATCATCGCCGCGCTCGGGTTCCCCGTGTACTTCGCCTGGCGCGGACGACGGAGGGCGGCATGACCGCGCGCGAGTCGATCGACGAATCGTCGATGGAGCGCTTCATCGCGCCCGAGCTGTACGACGCGGCCTACGCCTGGGCGAAGGACGACATCGAGTTCTACGTCGCGCAGGCGCGCGCCGCCGGCGGGCCGGTGCTCGAGGTGGGCTGCGGCACCGGCCGCGTCTACCTGCCCATGCTCCGCGCGGGCGCCGACGTGGACGGCTTCGACCTCTCCCGCGGCATGCTCGAGCAGCTCCGCAGGAAGGCGGCGGCGCTCGGCCTCGAGCCCCGTGTCCGCCAGGCGGACATGCGCGACTTCACGATGCCGCGCCGCTACGCGCTCATCGTGATCCCGTTTCGCGCCTTCCTCCACAACCTGACGACCGAGGACCAGCTCCGCACCCTGCGCGCCTGCCGCGAGCACCTCGAGAGCGGAGGGCGGCTGGTGCTCGATCTGTTCCATCCCACGTTCGAGCGGCTGATCGAGCCCGCGGACGCCTGGCGGCTCGAGCTCGAGTTCGCGCATCCCGAGACCGGCGCGCCGCTCGCGCTCTGGTCGCGCGTCGAACGCGATCGCGTGACCCAGGTCATGCACGTGGAGATGGAATTCCGCGAGATGGGCCCCGAGGACGACGTGATCGCCCGGCATCCGCACGCGTTCGACGCGCGCTGGGTTTACAAGGCCGAG
>DATKKO010000095.1:0-3419 GCA_035542955.1 Terriglobales bacterium | reverse complement strand
TGACCACGCTCAACGAGGACGGCGCCTCGAACGTCGCGCCCAAGAGCCTCGTGTCCATGATGATCCTGAAGCCGCCGGTCCTGGCGCTGGGCTGCAATCTCAACCACTGGACGTCGCGCAACCTGCGCCGCGGCCGGGAGTGCGTGGTGAACGTGCCGGGCGTGGAGCTGGCGAGCGAGGTCTGGGCCACGCAGGACCTGCCGCATCCGCGCACGATCGAGTCGGCGGGGCTCACGCCGTTCCCGAGCCTCGAGGTCCGGCCGCCCGGCATCCTCGAGTGCCGCGCGCACCTCGAGTGCGTCTACGAGCGGGAGGTCGTCTACGGCGAGGAGATCGTGGTGCTCGCGCGCGTGGTCGCGGGCACGATCGATCGCGACGTGCTCGAGACGCAGGATCCCTACGCCGCGATGCGGCCGTTCGCCTTCCTCGAGGAGAAGCTCTACGGTGTGATCGAGCGGAGCGTGCACCTGTAGGCGATTCGCGGGTCCGGGAGCGATCCCGGGTCGCGCGCGAACGGCCCGCATCTCACACCCAAGGAGGTTCGGCATGCGCTGGTGTTCGGCCGCAGCATTCCTGCTCGTTCTCTGCACCCTGCCCGCCGCCGCGTGGGCCGAAGCCGCGGCTCCCGCGGAGGGCTTCCTGTTCCAGGTCCGGATGCCCGTGACCTCCATCTCCTCGCTCCTGAACAGCGCCGTGGGCGTGCCGCAGTTCACCGTCGGGATTCGCAGGGGGCGCGTCGCCTACGGTCTGGGCCTGGGCCTCAGCCAGGCCGGAACCTCGGAGAACTCGTCCAGCACGATCTACCGGCACGAGTACAAGCTGAACGCGACTCTGTTCCAGGTGGCCCCGACGCTCTGGTACGGGTTCTGGCGTTCAGCGGACGGGACCACGACTGGCGATCTCGCGATCTCCGGGCAGTACGGGCGCGTGAGCTTCAAGTCCGAGAGCTCCGGTTTCGACGGAATCGCGAACTACGACTACGTGACCAAGGGCAGCGGCAATCTCTTCGGCTTCCTGGTCGGTGTCGGCGGTGACCACCACTTGAGCGCGAACTTCGCCCTCGGCGCCGAGATCGGGGCGCAGGGAACGTTCGCGAGCGACGTGAAGAGCGATCAGGAGTTCAGCCCGAAGGAAGGATTCTCCTCGTCGCTCCTCTACGGCGCGCTGCGCGCGACCGTCACGTTCTAGGCTCCGTCCGAGAACTCCGGACCCGCCTGCGCCCCGCGGAAGCCTTCGGAATCAGGCGCCCCGGTCGCCGCCCAGCAGGTCGCCGAGCCCGCCCAGGATCGAGCCTTCCTCGCGCCGGTGCCCGCCGCGCTGCGGCGCCGCCGCGTAGATGCGCATCGCGAGCCGCGAGAACGGGAGCGACTGGAGCCAGACCTTGCCCGGGCCGCGCAGGGTGGCGAAGAACAGACCCTCGCCGCCGAAGAGCGCCGTCTTGATGCCGCCCACGAGCTGGATGTCGTAGTCCACCGTGGGCTGCATCGCCACGATGCAGCCCGTGTCCACGCGCAGCGTTTCGCCGGCGGCGAGCGTGCGCTCCTCGTGCGCGCCGCCCGCGTGCACGAAGCACCAGCCGTCGCCCTTCAACCGTTCGAGGATGAAGCCTTCGCCGCCGAAGAGACCCGCGCCGAAGCGCCGGGTGAAGGCGATGTCGAGCGAGACGCCCTTGGCCGCGCACAGGAACGAGTCCTTCTGCGCGATCAGCTCGCCGCCGATGTCGGAGAGCTTGATCGCCTCGATGCGGCCCGGATACGGCGCGGCGAAGGCGGCCTTGCGCTTGCCCTGCCCCCGGTTCAGGAACACGGTCATGAACAGCGACTCGCCCACCAGCACGCGCTTGCCCGCGCTCAGCAGCGCGCCCACGAAGCCGCCGGACTGCTGCTGGGCCGAGCCGTCGCCGAAGATCGTCTGCATCTCGATGCCGTCCTCGATGTACATCATCGAGCCGGCCTCGCCGATCACGGCCTCGCCCGGATCCAGCTCGATCCGAACGAATTGCATGTCGTCGCCGAGGATCTCGTAGTCCACTTCGTGCATGGCAGGCATGGGGCGCGTCTCCTGGTCATCGCGACACAGCGGAACGGGCCCGGGGCGGGCCCGGACAGCGGATCATACGGCAGCGGCTCTGCCGGGGTTGCGACGAGCGAGATCGGGCGCGCTCAGTCCACCTCGACGAGCCCGTGCTCGCGCAGGAGCTGATCGAAGCGCTCGAGCCCCCGGAGATCGTCCGCGCCGAAGCGGTAGTGGAACCGCCGCAGGTAGGCCTCGACCTCCTCCGTCCTCCAGCCCGGCTCGGTCTGCTCGCGCGCCACCGCGGGCAGGGTCGCGAGCCCGGCGGCCAGCGAGCGCTCGAGGAACTCGCTGAGCGCCTGCTTCACCTCGGGCTCGAGCGCACGGCGCACCGCCCACACCGCGTAGACGAACGAGAGCCCGGTCCACTCCAGCCAGTCCGCGCCGAGGTCGAGCGTGCAGGTGAAGCCCGCGGGCCGCCGGTTGCGCATGCGCATCGCCGCGTCGCCGATCATGAGCAGCGCGTCGGCCTGCGCCGGCTCGAGCCCGCGCACGTAGCGCACGCCGCGCAGTCCCCGGCGCACGTCGAGCAGCAGGTGCAACAGCCGGATCGAGGTCGAGGTCGCGGGCGTCACCGAAACGAGCGCGTTCGCGAGCGCGTCGGCTGGGCGGCGCGAGAACATGAGGATGGACTGGACCTCGCCGCGCGCGGCCACGCCCATGGGCGGCGCGAGCAGCTCGAAGCGGTCGCGGAGCCGCAGGTAGTCGCCCGCCGCCATCACGCCGAGATCGACGCGGCCCGCCTCGGCCTCGCGTCCCAGCTCCCGCGGCACGAGATTGCGCACCGCGAACGGGGCCTCGTGCCACAGGGCGTAGAAGGGAGCGCAGTTCGCGTAGGGGATGCGCGCGACGATCGTCGAGGTGGTGAGCTTCGCGACGGGGCCCATGGCGAGGGGGGACTTTACAGCGCGTGACCCCCACGGTCGAGAGCCGCGGCGCGGGGCCCGCTCGCGCCTCGACGCGAATGCCTCCGGCTGCCCTGCCGACGAGGCTCAGAAACCGCGCCCCACGCTGGCCCGGATCGCGCGCGGGGGATTGCGGAGCCGCTCGTCGTTCACCGGCACCCAGTAGCCCGATCCGTCGGGGGTCGTCACCCAGTAGGCGCCGCCGCCCGACCCGGTCAGCGTCCGGTACGCGCCGTAGTCGTCGTAATGCGTGTTGATCACCGGATTCGGGTAGCCGTCCACGGTCGCCGCGCACTCGGCGCGGTTGTCGAACAGATTGCGCACGTCGAGGCCGAAGGCGAGGCCGAGCGCGTGCGGCGGTCTCCAGCGCAGATCGAGGTTCGTGTTCTCCGTCCACCCGAAGCGCTCGCTGTTGACGAGGCCGAAGTCCGTGAACGTGGC
>DATKKO010000094.1:0-2775 GCA_035542955.1 Terriglobales bacterium | reverse complement strand
CGCGCGGATTTCACGCTTGGCTTCGACGGAACTCCTGGCGGTACACTAGGCTCGCCCCGACCGGGTGATTCGGAGGCGCTCGTGAAGTCGCACATCGTTCTGCGGTTCGTACTCGGGCTGGCGTTGCTCTGCGGTCTGGCGACGGGAGCCCGCGCGCGGGCGCGCGTGGGACTCGAAGCGGGGCTCAACGAGGCCAGGGCCACGGTGAGCCCGGGCAGCTTCGGGCTCGATCCCGGGTACCGGCCGGCATGGTCGGGCGGCGTGATCCTCGACATCCCCATCCGATCGCGGCTCTCGATCGAAGCCGGCGCCCGCTATCTCGGCTACGACGAGAAGACGACCGCGGATTTCATCTCGAAGGGTGGCGGCGCCTCCTTCTGGCGACATCTGCGCCTGGGATACCTGAGCGTGCCCGTGCAGCTTCGCGTTCACACCGCCCGAGGCTTCTTCCTGGGCGCCGGGCCGGAGGTCGGGTACCTGCTTTCCACCTGGCACGAGGACGGAGGGACCGTCGCCGCGCCGTTCTCGGCGAGCCGGAGAGCCGCCCAGCCCACAAGCACCATCATCGAGGACGTCGGCACGTTCTTCTCCGATCCGAAGGGAATGTACCGGCCCTGGAACGTGTCGCTCTCCGGCGGCCTCGGCTACGAGTTCCCGCTCCACGGGCACGCGGCGATCCTGGAGGCGCGCTACGCCCGCGGGCTCACCGACGTCGCCCGCAGCGATCAGCTCGATCGACAGACGCGCGGCTACGAGGCGCTGCTCGGCTTCCTCTGGTGACCTGTCGCATTCCCCCGCGAGGTGAATCATGGCGATCCCCACGCGTCTCGTGCTCGAGCCTCCCGCCGGGTTCTCGTCCCGCGAGGTCGCTCTGTTCGTCGCCCAGCTCGACGACCAGAGTCGCCGCCTGATCGAGGACACCCGCGGCCTCAGCCCCGACGCGCTTGCCTGGCAGCCGGGTCCGGGCCTGAACACGATGGGCATGCTCCTCGCCCACGTCGCGTACTACGAGGTGTTCTGGAGCCGCTTCATGCTCGAGGGGCGGACTCCGCCCTTCGAGGTCCGCGACGTCCTCGGCATCGATCGCGAGGAGGTCGGCACGCCGCTGCCCGCCGACGGGCACCCGCCCGCCGCGCTCGCCGGCCGCGACATCGCGTTCTTCCACGACCTGCTCGCCCGCGCCCGCACGCACACGGTCGAGGCGGCGCGTCGCTTCGCCGACGCCGATCTCGGGCGCGAGGTCACGAGGCAGCGCCCCGATGGATCCTCGAGCGTGCTCACGCCGCGCTGGGCGCTCTATCACATGGTCGAGCACGAAGCCGGCCACTACGCGCAGATCCAGCTGCTGAAGCACCTGCAGCGCACCCGCGCCGGAGGGCTCTGACTACCTCGCCGCGACTTCCGCGATCCGGTCGAGTCCCTCCGCGAAAGCCGCCGGCTCGGGGATGAGGCTCAGCACGAGCCAGCCGTCGTCCGCGAAGTCGTAGAAGTGCCCCGGGTGGACGACGACCCCGCGCCGCAGCAACTCGAGCGCCCACTCCTCCTCGTCGCGCACGCGCGGCAGCCTCAGCACCGCGCTCCAACCGCCCTCCGCGTCGAGCACGGACAGCTCGGCCCGACGAGCGACCAGCCGGCCGAGGCTCGCGAGGTTCGTCTCGAGCCGCTCGCGCACGCGCCGCTGGAACGCGTGGCGCGCCTCGAGCAGGCGCGGCAGCGCGAGCTGCACCGGAGTGGACACGGACAGGAACAGGTCCGCAATCCACTCGAGGCCGCGCAGCAGCTCGCGGCGGCGCGCGCCGGGCCCTGACACCAGGATCCAGCCGAGCTTGAGCTGCGGCATGCCGCCGACCTTCGACAGGCCGCTGAGCACGAACGTCGGCACGCGATCCGCGCCCGCGAAGCTCGGCAGCGCCGGGCGACCGGGCCGCGGGAAGTCGCCAAAGACCTCGTCCGAGACGATGGCGGCGCCGTGGCGCTCGCAGAGCGACTCCAGCAGCGCCCGCTCACCCGCATCGAGGCACGAGCCGGTCGGATGATTCGGCTGCACCACGATGGCGCCGCGCACGTCGGCCGTGAACGCGCCCTCGAGCGACCGCGCGTCGAGCCGCCACTCACCCTGGTGCACGAGCCGGTACGAACGCAGCCGCACGCCTTCCATGGCCGCGAGCGGCTCGAACAGCGGATAGCTGGGCGCGGGCACCAGGAAGGCGTCGCCGGGGTCGGCGAGCAGGCGGAACAAGTGCGTGTACGACTCGCTCGTGCTCGCGGTGAGAACGACGTCGTCCGGACTCACGGCGGCGCCGCGCGTGGCGTAGTAGCCGGCCACGGCCTCCCGCGCGGCGGGCGCGCCCCGAGGGTCCGGCTCGTAGCGTCCGCCCTCGCCGCGGCCGAGCGCGGCCAGCTCGTTCGGCCCCGCGCCGCCGAGGCCCACATGCGTCGGGTTCGTCTCGGTGAGGTCGAGCAGCCGCTCGCCCGCGGCGCGCCGCTCGTCCAGCAGCCGCGACCAGGCGTTGGGCTCGAGGTCACGGGGCAGGCGTCGAGAGAGCATGACCGCGCACGATACGGGGCGCACGGAGACGCGGGCAAGCGGCGCGGGAGTGCGCCGGCCCACGATCGACCGGGTGAGCCCCGCGCGCGACTCGAAGAGCACCGACCGGGGCGGGGCGCCCCAGCGCCGAGTCCGGCGCCAACCCGGAGCGTCAGGCCGCGCGCCGCGGCCGCGAACGCGCGCCCCGCCGCGGGCCGGGCCGCGTGCGCGCGGTCTTCCCGCGCGCG
>DATKKO010000093.1:0-3851 GCA_035542955.1 Terriglobales bacterium | reverse complement strand
GCCGGGTCGCGCGCCTCGGGCACCTCGCTCGCGGGCAACAGCCAGTCGCCTGCGGCGAAGCTCCTGCCGTCCGCGGAGAACGCCTCCAGCGCGCGCTCCACGCGGGCGCCCTTCGCGAGCAGCCGGTTCACGAGCGCCGGTGACGCGCTCGAGGACGCCGAGGCCACGAGGCACGATCCCGCGACCTCGCGCGCGGACATCGGCTGCGGGGGGCCCTCGAGCCGCGTGAGCGAGGCGGTGAACGGACGCTCCACACGGGCCCAGTCCACGCCCATCATGAGCGGCAGCGTCCACGCGGTCACGTCATAGGGCCGATCGATCTCCTTCGAGTCGGGCGAGGGGCGCACCTCCGGGTAGCGCTGGCGCTCCATCATCTCGAGCAGGAACGCGCGATAGGGCTGCGCGGCGAGGAACACCACGCTGCCCGCGGGGAAGCTCCGGCCGTCCGCCGTGGTGAAGGCGGTCCCGGCCTGGTGCGCCTCGAGCCCGTTCTCCTCGAGGATCGCGATCATCCGGCGCGCCGCCGCCGGATCGCGCTGCCCGGGCGGGATCACGTACGCGTACGGCGCCTCCGCGGTGCCGAGCCGCACCTGTTCGCGCGCCATGTCGAGGCACGCGCGCAGGATGTCCGCGCGATAACGCGAGCAGGTCTCGAGCAGGCTGTTCGAGGCGATGAGCTCGTAGTCCACGATGTCGCGCAGCCGCCACCAGCCGCCCGGCCACGGGTGCGGGAAGTTGCTCTGGACGCGGTAGTCGGCGAGCCCCTTCGCGCCGCCGGACAGCTCGCTCGGATCCACGAACACCGGCGTCGCTACGCGGCACGAGGCGGTCTCGGTCAGCAGGCCGATCACGTTCTTCAGGCAGGCGGTGTTCTTCGTGCCGCCCGGCCAGTAGGCGTCGTACATGAACGACTGGATCACGCCCGACTTGCCGGCCTGCTCGAAGCGCCACGCCATGTTCGTGCCCATCAGGTCCGTGAGCCGCCACTGCAGCGGATGCACGAGCGGCGTGATGGGATCGGTGTACGGCGGCACGAAGATGCGCGGCGAGGTCTGTCCCATCTGGTGCTCGTCGAGGAAGACCTGCGGGAACCACACGTGGTGGAGCACGCGGTTGACGAGCCGCGTCTCGGCGAGGTCGAGCATGAACCAGTCGCGGTTGTCGTCGTGCCCCGCGTAGTGGTGGTAGAGCCAGGGCATGCGGCCGCCTTCCCAGGGCGTGCCCACGTACTTGCGGTACCAGTCCACGACCATGTCCGTGCCGTCGGGATTGAGCGAGGGGACGAGCAGCAGGATGACGTCGTCGAGCCAGCCGAGCTGCGCGGGGTCCGACGTGGTCGCGAGCGCGTGCGCCCACTCCAGCGCCATCTGGCTCCCGCCGATCTCGCTCGAGTGGATGCTGCACCCGACGAGCAGCACGACCTTGCCCTCGGCCACGAGCCGGTCGGCCTCCGCCGCGCCCAGCGCGCGCGGATCGGCGAGCCGGCGCGCGACCTCGCGCCAGCGGTCGGCCTCGCGCAGGTTCGTGGCGCTCGAGATCACGGCCATCACCAGCGGTCGGCCGAGTGTGGTCGCGCCGAGCGTGTCGAGGCGCACGCGATCGGACGAGCGCGCGAGCGTCTCGAGATAGCCGACGATCTTCCCGTAGTCGGCGAGCTTGCGATCCGCTCCCACGGGGAATCCGAGGAACGACTCCGGGCTGGGAATGCCGGCCGTGACGGCGGGAGCGGCGCGGGAAGCGGCGGGCTCGGAGCGGGCGGGAAGAGTGAGGCAGACGAGCGCGATCAGGAGCAACGGGATGCGACGGACCATCGGCGGCACCTCCCACGCGGGGTCTTCCAACGGAGCCGGGTGAGCGAATCCGGCCGACTCTGCTCCCGGGGGCTGCCGATCGCAAGCCCGGGTCGCGCGCTCGGCGCTTTGCAGGAGCGCGCGGAGCCGATAGGCTGCGCGCGGGTTCGTCGCGGTGCCTGCCCGTGGCCCTCCGCGCGAGCCCGCTCGCGCCGCGATCGCGCACCGTCCCCGAGTCGAGAACGAGGAGCCTCCATGTCGCCGTCCCCGCTTCCCCCGTCGTCGTCGCTGTTCGAGCCGCTCACCCTGCGCTCGGTCACGCTGCGCAATCGCATCGTCATGCCCCCGATGTGCCAGTACTCCGCCGAGGAAGGGAAGGCGAACGACTGGCACCTCGCGCACTACGGCAGCCGCGCGGCGGGCGGCCTCGGCGCGATCCTGGTCGAGGCCACCTCCGTGCGCCCCGAAGGGCGCATCAGCCCCTTCGATCTCGGCCTGTGGTCCGACGAGCAGGTCGGGCCGCTCGCGCGCGTCGCCGCGTTCGTCGCGGCGCGGGGCGCGGTGCCCGGGATCCAGATCGCGCACGCGGGGCGCAAGGCCTGCACGGCGCGGCCGTGGGAGGGCGGGGGCGGCGTGCGCCGGGAATCCGGGGGCTGGATTCCGGTCGGTCCCGGCAACGAGCCCTTCAGCCCCGACTCGCTCGTCCCGCGGGCACTCACGAGCGAGGAGGTGGAGAGCCTGCCCGCAGCGTTCGCCGCTGCCGCGCGCCGCGCGCACCGCGCGGGCTTCCGGCTGCTCGAGATCCATGCCGCGCACGGCTACCTGATCCACCAGTTCCTCTCGCCCTTGGTCAACCGGCGCGCGGACCGCTGGGGCGGCTCGTTCGAGAACCGCACGCGCCTCGCGCTCGAGGTCGCGCGCGCCGTGCGCGCCGCGTGGCCCGCGGACCTGCCGCTCTGGGCGCGGCTCTCGGCCACGGACTGGGCCGCGGGCGGCTGGGACGTCGACGATGCCGTGCGGCTCGCCGCGCTGCTGCGCGACGAGGGCGTGGACCTGATCGACAGCTCGAGCGCGGGCGCCGTGGCGCACCAGCGCGTGGCTTTCGCGCCCGGCTATCAGGTGGGCTTCGCCGAGCGCATCCGCCGGGAAGCCGGCATCCGGACCGGCGCGGTCGGGCTCATCACCGAGCCGAGCCAGGCGGACGCGATCCTGCGCGCGGGACAGGCCGACGTCGTTCTCATCGGGCGCGCGGTGCTGCGCGAGCCGCACTGGCCGCTGCGGGCCGCGCAGGCGCTCGGCGTCGAGGGCCCGTGGCCGCCGCAGTACCTGAGGGCGAGGCCGTAACGGGTCGCGGAGCGGACTCAGGCCGCGCGCCGGATCCTTGTCACTCCGTTCACATCCTCCCCGCTGAGGTGACCTAGTCTGCCCGCCGGCGAGGGCGAGGCGCCGCCCGCGCCTCCGTCGTAAGCGCACCCGCGCGTCCACGACGTTGCCGGTGCCGGGCGAGTTGTGTTTGCCGTAACCGTCGAAGGGAATTGTTCATCCAACCGGCCATGTTGTTCGAGGACCTCGGAACCGAGACGCCCGACCTCTTCCGGCTCGCCTTCGTGCTGTCGCCTTCGGGGATGCTGGCCGTGAACGAGACCGGAGCCATCCTGCTCGTGAACCGGGAAGTGGAGCGGCTCTTCGGCTACAGCCGCGACGAGCTGGTGGGCCAGTCCGCCGACCTGCTGGTTCCGCAGCGCATGCGAAAGCTCCATCCCGTGCTGCGCCGCGGCTTCCACCACGATCCCGTGGCGCGGCCGATGGGCGCGGGCCGCGAGCTGTTCGGCGTGCGCAAGGATGGCTCGGAGTTCCCGGTCGAGATCGGGCTGAACCCGGTCCACACGGATCGCGGCCTGCTCGTCTTCGCCTCGATCGTGGACGTGACGCGGCGCCAGCAGCTCGAGGAGCAGCTCCGGCAATCGCAGAAGCTCGAGACCATCGGCACCATCGCGGGCGGGATCGCGCACGACTTCAACAACCTCCTGCTCGGTGTGATGGGCCACGCCGAGCTGGCCC
>DATKKO010000092.1:0-2086 GCA_035542955.1 Terriglobales bacterium | reverse complement strand
GAGCGGCTCGACCCCTGCGCCGGGCGACATCCAGCGCGAGAGCTCCTCGCGGAGCTGCGGGTCCTCGGGCGAGGCGTCGACGGGTTCGATGCGGGGCTCCACGGCGTCCTCCGGTCGGGCGCGTCGCTACGGTTTCCGTAGCATCGGCCAGGCTAGCGCGGCGCGCGGCCCGTCGCTACGAATTCCGTAGCAGGAGGATCCGATGGCCACCCCTCGCCCGGGCCGACCCGTGCGCGGCTCCCGCAGCGGCAGGCCGCTGATGGCCGCGCTCGACCTGCTCGGCCGGCGCCACGCGCTGCGCGTGCTCTTCGAGCTGCGGGGCGGGGCGCTGCGCTTCCGCGAGCTGGCCGCGCGCTGCGGCGACGTCTCGCCCTCGGTGCTGAACGAGCGGCTGCGCGAGCTGCGCGAGTCGGGGCTCGTCGCGCAGGACGCGGCGGAGGGCTACCGGCTCTCCGAGCGGGGCGCCGAGCTCGGCCTCGTGCTGGCGCCGCTCGTGCGCTGGTCCGAGGCCTGGGCCCGCCAGGGCGCGCCCCGCGCGGCCCGGCGCCCCCGCGCGCGCGAGCGGTAAGGAAATGGTGCGTCCGCGGTAAGGCGGGCGCGGCCGCTCCGGCCGCAAGGTCCCCCCACGCGCGATCCGCGCGCCACACAAGGAGGACCTCTCATGCGGCGCATCCTGGCGCTGGTCTACGGCACTTTCTGCTACGTCGCCTTCTTCGGCACCTTCCTCTACGCGATCGGCTTCCTGGCTGGCGCGGTCGTCCCCAAGACGATCGACAGCGGCGCGGCCGGCCCCGTCGGCACCGCGGTCGTGGTCGACCTCGCCCTGCTCTCCGTCTTCGCGCTGCAACACAGCGTGATGGCCCGCCAGGGCTTCAAGCGGGCCTGGACGAAGCTGGTGCCGAAGCCGGTCGAGCGCGCCACCTACGTGCTCGCGAGCAGCGCCGCGCTGTGGCTGCTCTTCGCCTTCTGGCAGCCGATTCCCCGCGTGGTCTGGCACGCGCAGGGCTTCGCCGGCTCCGCGCTGACGGCGCTCTTCATCCTCGGCATCTCCACCGTGCTCTACGCGAGCTTCCTGATCGACCACTTCGACCTGTTCGGCCTGCGCCAGGTCGTGCTCTACTTCCTGGGCAAGCCCTACACCGAGAAGCGGTTCGCCACGCCGAGCCTCTACCGGCACATCCGGCACCCGCTCTACGTCGGCTGGTTCATGAGCTTCTGGTTCACGCCGCGCATGACCGAGGGGCACCTGCTCTTCGCCGCCGTGGCGTCGGCCTACATCCTGGTGGCGGTGCTCTTCGAAGAGCGCGACCTGCTCGCGCTGCTCGGCGAGGACTACCGGCGCTGGCGCGAGCGGACGCCCATGTTCGTCCCGCGCCTCGGCGGGCGGAAGCCCGAGCTCGGGCGTGTCGGCGGCCGCGCCGCCTCGCAGGAGAGCTGACCGTGAGCGGACGCGAGCTCGACGCCGCGCGGGCGGAGGCCTTCGGCGAGAAGATGCTCGGCGTGCTGAACGGCGCCGGGCTGGCGCTGATGACCTCGATCGGCCATCGCACCGGACTCTTCGACGTGATGGCGGCGATGCCGCCCGCCGGCGCCGAGAAGATCGCCGGCGAGGCCGGCCTCTCGCCGCGCTACGTGCGCGAATGGCTCGGCGCGATGGTGACGGGCGGGATCGTCGAGTACGACGCGGCGCGGCGCAGCTACGCGCTTCCCGCGGAGCACGCGGCCTGGCTCTCCCGCGAGGCGCGCCCGAACAACCTCGCGACGTCGGCGCAGTGGATCGCCGTGCTCGGCGGCGTCGAGGACGAGATCGTGGAGTGCTTCGAGCGCGGCGGAGGCGTCCCCTACGCCGCGTTCGGGCGCTTCCACGCGGTGATGGCGGAGGAGAGCGACCAGACCGTGGTGGCCGCGCTCGAGGAGGGCATCCTGCCGATCGTGCCGGGCCTGCGAGCCCGGCTCGAGAGCGGGATCGACGTGCTCGACGTCGGCTGCGGCGCGGGCCGCGCGCTGAACCTGCTCGCGCGCCGCTTCCCGATGAGCCGCTTCACCGGCTACGACCTCTCCGCGGAGGGCGTCGCGGCCGCCAAGG
>DATKKO010000091.1:0-6954 GCA_035542955.1 Terriglobales bacterium | reverse complement strand
GGCTCCTTCGACTACCGCCTCGGGCTCGACCTCGACCTCGCGCGCCCCGACAGCGTCCGCTTCGACGCGGACGTGATCCCGCACGGCCTCGCGCTCGACCCGGCGCGCAGCACGCTCGACCTGCTCGAGCTGGAGCGGCCGTTCACCGCGACGATCCACCTGCGCGATCGCGTGGTCACGCGCGAGCTGTCGCCCGCGAACCCGTTCTTCCGCCCGCTCGACGGGATCGACTCGATCCTGGTCCACGCCGTGCTCGCGAACGAGGACGGCGGCTTCTACCATCATCGCGGCTTCAACACCGAGGCGATCAAGCTCGCGATCGCGGCCGACGTCCGCGCGGGGGCGTGGCGCCGCGGAGCCGGAACGGTCACGATGCAGCTCGCGCGCAACCTGTGGCTCGGCCACGAGCGCACGCTGTCGCGGAAGGCGCAGGAGGTCGTGCTGGCGTGGGCGCTCGAGCATCTCGCGGACATCCCGAAGCGCCGGCTGCTCGAGATCTACCTGAACATCGTCGAATGGGGACCCGACGTGCAGGGCGCGGCCGAGGCCGCGCGCTACTACTTCGCTCAGGACCCGGCGCACGTCGGCGTGGACGAGGCGCTGTTCCTCGCCACGGTGCTCCCCGCGCCCACGCGCTGGCGAACTCGCTTCGCTCCCGACGGCACGCTGCGCGGCTTCGAGCGGGCGCAGATGCACTTCATCGGGCGGGCCATGGTCGCGAAGGGGTGGCTCGATCCCGCGCTGCTGCCGCCGCGCGACTCGCTGCGCGTGGAGCTGCGCGGGCCCGCGCGCGACGTGCTGTTCCCGCCCGACACGACCCGCGTGCCGTCGATGCCGCTCGGCGGCGCACGCGCGGCCGCCGTCTCCGCCCGCGAGCCGGGGCGCCCGCTCGCCGGAGCCGCCCCGTGAACCGCGAGCATCGCGGCCGCCGGGCCGCGCACGGACGCACCCGTCACGCGAACCGCGCCTCGGATGCCGAGGCGCCGGGCCGGAGCGCGCGAGCGCCAGGTGCCGAGACCGACGCGGAGGCGCCCCGGCACGGGCCGACCACCGCGCTCGGGCACCCGCGCGATCGCGCGGGTCGGGCGGTGCCCGTCCCGTGGGCGATCCTGGGCGCGCTCGGGCTGCTGCCGCTCCTCTGGTCGGGACGGACGCCCACTCTGGGCGTGCCGGTGGCGGACGACTACCTCTTCCTCTCGCGGCTCGCGTTCGAGCGCCCGCTCGATCTCTTCGGCCCGATGGGCGCGGCCAACTACTGGCGCCCGGTCAGCCGTCAGCTCTACTACCTCGTCCTCGGCCCGGCGCTGCTGCGCGCGCCCTGGGTTGCGGCGCTGTTCGCGGCGCTGCTGCTGCTCGCGCTCTACGCCGTGCTCTACCGGCTCGCGCGCCGCGGATTCGCGCCGCCGCTCGCCGCCGCGATCGCCTGCTTCCCGCTGCTGAGCGCGCCGGCGCGCGTGCTGCTCGACTGGCCGAGCGCGGCCCAGCATCTGCTCGGCGCGCTGTTCGCGGCCTGGGCGATCGAGCGCGCGGTCGCCGGCCGCCTCGTCGTGTCGAGCCTCGCCGCCCTGCTCGCGGTGCTCAGCAACGAGGCCGCCTTCCTCGTCTTGCCCGCGCTGCCCCTGATCGGATGGGCGCGGACCCGGACGCGCAACGGCGCGCTGCGCTGGGCGGCGGGCGCGCTGGTCGTCGGCGCGCTGTGGGCGGCGGGCTACGCGGTCGCGCGCACGCACGGCGCGGGCCTGCCGCATGGCGCGGGCCACGGCGCGCCCTGGAGAGCCGCCGCGCCGATCATCCTCCAGTCGCTCGTGTCCCAGCTCGGCATGGAGGACCTCTCGGCCACGCTCGGACCCCTGGTTGTCCCGGTATTCGGCCTGCTCGCGGCGGTGGGCGTCGTCTTCTCGCTCGCGCGCCCGGCGCGCGAGCGCATCCGCCGCGCCGGCCCCACGCTGATCGGCGGCGTCGCATGGTTCGCGATCGGGGTGCTCCCGCTCGTCTTCGTGCTGCCCGACTGGAACGCGTGGCGCACGACCGTGGCCTCCCTCGGCCTCGGCTTCGCCCTCACGGGCTGGCTCGGGCTCGCCCGGCCCGCGCTCGCCGGAGCGCTCGTGGCGCTCCGGCTGCTGGCGCTCCTCCTCACCATTCCCGCGCCCGCGACGGTCGAGAGCACTCCCCCGGACACGGTCTCGAGCTTCTCGCTCGCGCGTCTGGTGCGGCTGCAGCGCATCGTCGAATCCACCCGTCGCACGCTGACCCGCGCGGTCCCCACGCTGAAGCGCGGAGCCGTCGTGCGCTACTGGCAGATGCCGCTGCTCTCCGAGGTCGGATTCAACGGGAACCACGCGATCCAGGTCTGGTATCGGGACTCCGCCCTGACCCTCCGACCCTTCGGCGAGGCCTCCGGCATGAGCCAGGGGGCGGACGTGGTGATCGAGATCGAGAACGGGTGGGCGTGGCCCGCCGTGCGGATCTCCCCCGAGGCCGTGCGCTTCTACCGGGAGTCCTATCGCGCGAGCATGGCGCAGGACCTGCGCGCCGCCGACTCGCTCCTGGGGCTCGCGCAGCTCGCGCAGCGCGAGAACGCCCCTCGCTTCGTCGGTAACATCGCCGAAAACCGGGCCGAGTTCGCTCTCAGGCTGCACGCGTACGCCCGGGCCGACTCGTTCAACCGGATGGAGTACGAGCTGATCGGCGAGAGCGCGCACTACTGGGCGATGACGGCGCGGCTCGCGGCCCAGCGCGGCAATCTGGACGCGGCCCGGAGCGCCGTGAGCCGCTGCCTCGCGCTCGACCCCCACGACCCCGCCGGGCGCGCCATCGCCTCGATCCTGAAGATCACGCCCTAGGCTCCGACCTCCCGACCCGCGACCCGCCTTCGGCGGGTGCCCGGCGGGTGACCCGCCGCGCCGGGCCGGCGGTGGACCCGGGCCCGGCCCGCGCCTATGCTGCGGGGCGAGCTCCGGCGGCGTTCCCCTCGATCGTTCGACGCGGACACGGACTCCGCGCCGCCGGCCGCGGAGGGATCATGCTGCTCGCGACTCTCTGGAGATTCCTGCACCTGCTCTTCGGCTTCAGCTTCGTGGGCGCGATCACGCTCGCCGAATGGAACGGCCGCGCGGCGCGGGCCACGCCGGACTGGGGCCGCCGCGCCGCCCTGTGGGGCGTGGTGCGCACGACCACGCAGGTGCTCGGGCTGGGCGCGCTCCTGCTGCTCGGCATCTTCGGCAACCTGCTCGCGGTCTCGATGGGGCTGCCGTTCGCCGGCTGGTGGATGCGCATCGTGAACGGCCTGTGGCTGGTCGGCATCCTGCTCGATCTGCTCGTCGCCCTGCCGGTCTCCCGCACGCTCCTCTCGATCTGCGAGAGCGCGGCGCGCGCACCGAGCGAAGCTGCGGGCGCGGCCGAAGCCGGGTCCGGGGCCCAGGCGGGCGGCGCCGCAGCCGGGTACGCGGGCGCCCTGGTGCGCTGGCGCATGGCGAACGCCCTGCTCAGCGTCTTCTTCGTGCTCATGCTGCTGCTCATGGTGCTGCGTCCCAGGTTCCGCTGAGCGAGATCGCGGTCCGCGGGGCCGGTCCGCCGACGCTCCGGCACCAGGCGCATCGCCGGTGGACTCCCGCCGCCCGGGGTGCGAAACTCGGGGCCCCGGAAACCGAGACCTCCACCGATCCGGATCTCCGCGCGCATCGCGGGCGCGCGTTCCGTCCCCTGGGAGGACGCACCGACATGCCGCACTCGCTCCGCCGTCCGAAGTTCTCGTGCGTGGCGGGCGCCCTCGTCCTCGCCGCCGCGCTTCCGCTCTCCGCGCGCGCGGCGAGCGAGGCCCGGCCGACCGGAGCCCCGGCACCCGTGTCGTCCTTCGCGCCCATGATGAAGCGCACCCAGCGGGAGGCGCTGCTCCGCGAACCGGCCGAGCGCCGCGAGATGATCCTCGAGCGAGCGCGGGTGTGCGCGCGCGCGCACGCGCGTGCGCACCTCCGCGGCAAGCGCGCGGCGGAGAAGCTGCGCGAGCCGATCGACCTGAACGAAGCCGGAGGGCCGCAGGGCGTCGGGCCGAATCGCTCGAGCGCCTCGCGGGTGGCGCGGCGGGCGGCGCTGTCCGCCGCGCTCGAGCCGAACGTGCGGGTGAACGACCGCTCGCAGGACGCAAGCTCCAACCCGCCCATCGGCCAGGCCGAGCAGATGGTCGCGGCGCTGGGGCCGAACGTCCTCGTCGCCTTCAACGACGGCGCAGGCTTCGCCACGACGCCGGAGAGCAGCACGCAGGGCTACAGCTACTCGACCGACAGTGGGGCGACGTTCACCGACGGCGGCGCTCCGCCGATCCTGCCGGGCTGGCGGTGGTCGAGCGACCCGGTCGTCACGGTGAACGAGAAGACGGGCGAGTTCTGGTTCTGCGCGTTGGTGGACGTCGGCACGACCGACAACGGCGTGGGCGTGGTGAAGGCCACGTTCTCGGGCGGCGCGCCGACGTGGGGAACGCCCGTCCTCGCCGCCTCGATCTCCAACTCGGCGGGCACCGCGGACAAGCCCTGGATGGTGGTGGATTCGCTGAGCGGGCGGCTGTACCTCAGCTACACCTTGTTCACGCTCGGGCCCGCTTCGGACCACATCGCGTTTCAGCGCTCGGCGCCGGGCGGCGGGAGCTGGGAGGCCGCGCAGACGCTCTCCGCCCCCGCCGAGGCGGGCGCGGTCCAGGGCTCGCGTCCGGCCGTGGGACCGAACGGAGAGGTCTACGTGGTGTGGAACTCGATCGGCACGATCGACGTGGACTTCATGAGGATCGTCAAGTCCACGAGTCAGGGCGCAGCCGGGAGCTGGAGCGCGTCGGTGGACGCCGCGTCGGAGTTCTCGAACTTCAGCAGCGGCGCGCCCGGGTTCAATCGCGGCATCGGGATCACCTTCCCCGGCATCGCGGTCGACCGCTCGAGCGGACCGCACCGCGGGCGCGTCTACGTGTCCTGGAACGAGAGCATCGACTTCTACAACGACCCGCTGGGCACGGGCGCGCTGGTGAACGAGGTCGAGCCCGCCAACAACCTCCAGTCCACGCCGACGCCGTTCACGCTCGGAGACCAGCTGACCGGGAACGTCGCCTCGAAAGACATCGACTTCTTCCGCTTCAACGGGACCGCCGGCCAGACGGTGATCTTCTTCACCGACAGCGTCGGACCCGGTCTCGACCTGTTGCTGCGGCTCGTCGCCGCCGACACGACGCGGCTCGCGTTGTCCGCCCTCGGCCAGGGCGCGAAGGACCTCGTGGTCTACACGCTGCCGCAGACCGGCCAGTATTTCGTGCGCCTGACGGGCAACCAGGGCGTCAGCACCGGCTTCTACCGGATCTCGACCGGCGTGCACACGCCGATCGGCCGGGACCGCGCGCGCGACCATCGCGACATCTTCGTGGCCTGGTCGGACGACGCGGTGCACTGGTCCACTCCCGCGCGCGCCAGCGACAGCCCGGCCGGGTACGACGACTGGCTGCCGGAGGTGGCCGTGGCCGGCAGCGGCTCCGATCCCCGCGTGGTCGGAGAGCCCTATTGCCTCTGGTACGACTGGCGCGACTCGCCGGCCGCGAGCTGCGGCGGCGTGTCGCACGTCTATCTGTCCCGCTCGGATGACGGCGGAACCTCGTGGACCAAGGTCGGCGTCGTCACCGACCAGCAGACCTTCTGGACCAACACGCCGAGCAACATCGCGCCCAACGAGGGCGACTACGTGTTTCTCTTCGCGAACGCGTCCAACCTCTACGCCTCGTGGGCCGACGGCCGGAACGGCGATCCGGACGTCTTCCTGTCCCGGATTCCTCTCGTCACGACGGCGGTCGACCTCGCGCTGGTGAGCGCGCAGGCGACGCCGGATTCGGTGACCCTGACCTGGTTCAGCGGATTGCCTCTCGGCACGTTCACGGTCTCCGTGCAACGGGGGACCAACGGCGTCGACTTCGTCGACCTCGGGCCGCCCACTCCCGTGAACGGCTCCTCTCTCGTGTACGTCGATCACGACGTGTCCCCGGGCGCCAGCTACTACTATCGTCTCGAGTACACGCCGCAGGGCGCCCCCACGGTGCTCCACACCCCTCCCACGCTCGTGGTGGTCCCCGCGCGCGCGCTCGTCCTGCTCGGCGCGCGGCCCAATCCGGCGAACGAGAAGAAGGGTTGGGTCGTGGCGTTCGAGCTGGGCGATCCCTCCCCGGGGAAGATCGAGCTGTTCGACGTGAGCGGGCGCAGGATCGAGGAGAGGATCGTCTCCGGCCTGGGCCCGCAGACGGTGGATCTGTCCGCGGGCAGCTCGCTGAAGCCCGGCCTGTACGTCATTCGCCTGAGCCAGAGCGGCCGCGACGTGACGAAGCGCGTGACCATCGTGCGCTAGATCCATGTGCCGCGTGCGCGCGACCGCCCTCCTGCTCCTCGCTCTGCTCGCTCCCGGCGGCGCGGCCCGCGCCTTGCCGGCGCGCGTGTGGACGCGCGGGATCCCGCCCGCGCGCGCCCTCGCCGCGCGTGGCAAGGCAGCCGCCTTCATCCGCGTCGACCGCACGGCGCTCGCCGACTTCCGGCGCGAGGCCGCCGGGCAGCTCGAGCTGCCGCTCCCCGACGGATCGAGTCTCGGCCTCTCGCTCAGCCGCTTCGACGTGCTCGCGCCGGGAGCCACGGTGACCGTGACCGGCCCCCACGGCCCGATGCCCTTCCGGCCCGACCTCACGCTGTTCCGCGGCACGGTCGACGGTGAGCCCGACTCGTGGGCGGTGATCGCCATGAGCGAGGACGAAGTGAGCGGCGTCATCGAGCGCTCGCGCGGCCGGCTCGTCGTGAGCCCGCTGAACCGCGCCGGCCTCGCGCCCGGCGAGGCCGATCACGCCGTCTCCGAGGCGCCGGACGTGACGCCGCCCGGAGGCTCGTTCGTCTGCCCGGCGGACGATCTGCCCCGCGTCGGTCCCGAGCCGCCCGCGGCTCTGCCCGC
>DATKKO010000090.1:0-2525 GCA_035542955.1 Terriglobales bacterium | reverse complement strand
TCGTGCGCGACATCAATTCGATCGAAGTGAACATGATCTCGCCCATGATGACGTTCACGAAGGCCGGCGGCGTGCAGAGCCTGCCTTCGGTCTGCTCGGTCGTGACGACGAGTCCGGAGCCGTGGGCGCCATTCGTGCTGCCGAACGCCGCGAGCCCGGGGCCGGCCTCGCTCTACTCCGTCATCACGTACGGCATCGATCGCGACGGCATCGCGAGCGCGACGCTGGAGATCGGGACCGGCTACAAGACGCCGGCGCTGGCGGGTTGGGACCCGAACGTCCTGCCGGGCCAGCTCGACGATACCGTGCCGGATCCCGTCACGCACGTGAATCAGATCTACGTGCAGGGCACGCACTTCACGCTCTCGGGCGACAACATCACGTGGATCAGCGGGCCGCCGGACGGCACCACGCTCTACGTGCGGTGGATCTACAACACCAACAACGGGCAGGACGGCGCGGCGCCCCGCAAGGGCGCGCGCGTGCGCACCACCGTGACGAACGCGAAAGGCACGATGCCGGCGACGCCCAACGCCGCGCTCGATGTCGCGATCCCGATCACGGACGCGAACAACGTGCCGATCCTCGACGTGCTCGCGATCAACGCGGTCACCTCGGGCCCCACGACCTACACGAATGGCCTCGATTACTACTTCGACTCGGGCCGGCGCACGGACTCGATCGTGCAGGCGCGCCTGATCTGGCGCGGCGGCGGGAACCGCCCGATCGGCAACGCGGTCTTCACCATCAACCTCGACTACTGGGCGAGCGCGGGCCTCTCGTCCGGCGACTACCTCGCGGCCAGCTCGTACGCCGAGAGCGACGGCCGCACGCTCATCACGGACCGCCCGACTCTCCGGCAGGCGGACGCGAACGCGTGGATCGGGAGCCCGCCGGACAGCGTGACGAACCCGAACGGGTTCCTCTCGAAGTTGAAGCTCGCGGTCGATATCGCGGACGCGATCGATTTCCGCGTCGGGAACCGGCAGCCCGCGATCGGCGGCGCCATGATCGTGGCGTACACGTACTACCTGCCGCGGCTCGACGTCGTCGCGCTCGACGCGAGCGGCAACATCCAGCTCCTGCTCGGGGCCTCGGCCGCCGCGCCCTCGCTCCCGACCATCTCGCCGAGCGTGCTGCCGCTGCTCTACATCTCGTCGGACCCAGCGTCCGACTGCCCGAAGGTGCGCCAGGCGCCCTCGACGGTGCTCTCGATCCCGGACCTCACCAACATGATGCGCCGGCTGGAGAACCTGGAGACCGCGGCGCTCGCGTCCGAGCTGGAGCAGCGCGGCGAGAGCGCGAGCGACAACATGATCCGGCGCGGCATCTTCTCGGACCCGTTCCAGGACTTCTCGCGCGCCGACACCGCGTTCTCGGTCGTCGCGAACCCGAGCGTGCCGGCCGAGGAGGGCGGCGGGAACGTCACGTTCGATTGCGCGATCGCGCCGAACGCGCAGGTCGTGCGGCTCCCGTTCGATCTGCAACCGACCCAGCTCGTGGTCGATCGGCCAGGCACGAGCGGCGTGTGGGTCGATGGCCCGCAGCTCGCGCTCCTGACCGGCGACACCTCGCGCTCGATCGTGCAGGAGATCCGCCTCCATCAGCTCACGCCCACGCGCGCGCAGACCATCAATCCTGGCAACGCGCTCCCGCCCCCGATGGTCGTGGACCTCACGCCCGCGTTCGACTTCTGGGTCGACGTGGAGCAGGACCCCGAGCAGGCGGTCCCGCTGACGGACCTCGGGACGCGCGCGCAGGCCCCGATCGGCGCGCAGGGCGCGCCCGTCGTGGATCGCGGGCCCGCGGCCGGCGCGGCCCCGCTCCTGAAGCGGCGGATCCACCGCTGGTGGAACACGTACCACAGCGGGCAGCCGCAATCGAAGTCGGACCTCCCGCTGGAGTTCGCGCCCGCCTCGCACAGCGCGATCTTCGTGGACGGCGCGACCGGGCGCTCGGTGCCGCGCGCCGCGGCCCCCAACCTGGCGGCGCCGCAGGGCAGCGCGCCGGTCGGCTTCATCGATAGCGCGGGCCGCCCGCGGCAGCAGAACTCGACGCAGGCGATCGATACGACCGTGGTCTCGCGCGACATCACGCCGCTCATGCGGCAGCAACCCATCGCCGCGCACGGGTCCCTCTTCCCCCCGAGCCGCGAGGTGCGCGCCACGTTCGGCGGCGCGCCGCTCGCGCTCACGCCGGTCTCCCCCACGCTCGCGGGCCTCGCGCCCGGCACCGTAACGGCGGACGTGAACGGCGAGTTCTACGCGACCTTCACGGTGCCGGAGAGTTCGCTCGTCGGGAGCCCGCAGGTCACCTTCATCTCCAGCGTGCCGCGGCGCGCGCAGGGCCCGCGCGGCGCGAGCGCGGACCAGCAGCTCCAGTACGCGGGCGGCGCCACGGAGTGGAAGGCGCCCGAGCATGTCCTGGACGAGGACGACGCGTCCTACAGCGAGTGCCTCCTGCCGGGCGGCGCGCTCAGCCAGGTCCTGATGCTGAACGGCTTCGGGTTCTCGATCCCGACCGAC
>DATKKO010000089.1:0-4415 GCA_035542955.1 Terriglobales bacterium | reverse complement strand
ACGTTACCTCATGGCCCGGGGCGGTCGCGAATCGTCGGCCGCCGCGCGCGGATGCCGTTCCGCTCGGGGGCGCTTCGGGCCCCGGGGATCCTCCTCGGGCGCGGATCTCAGGGCTCCGGGAACCGGAGCCGGATCGCGCGGCCCGCGACCGCGAACACGCCGCGCCCGCGGTGGTGCAGCGTGCGTGGCTCCTTCCGCGAGCGATCCACCCAGGCCGCGACCACCTCCAGCACGAAGAACCCGTACTTCTCGACCATCCGCGCGTCCAGCATCCGGCACTCGAGGCTGGCATAGCACTCGTCGATCAGCGGCGGCGCGACCCGCGAGGCCGGCCGCTCGGTGAGACCGAAGCGCTCGAACTTGTCCACGCGGCGTCCGCTCGCGCGGCCGCAGGCCACGACCGCGCGCGCCAGCTCGGCGGTCGGGATGTTGATCACGCACTCCCGCGTGGAGCGCAGGGTCTCGAACGAGAAGTTCCGGTCGCTCACGATGCAGCCCACGAGCGGAGGCTCGAACTCCATCATCGTGTGCCACGAGAGCGGCATCACGTTGGCGCGGCCGCGGCGCGCAGTGGTCATCATCACCACGGGACCCGGCTCGAGCAGGCGATAGACCTCGCCCAGCGGGTATCTCCGCTTCGCGCCCGCGGCGCGGACCACGCGGCGGGGCCGGCGGGCGGAGCGCGGGGCGCGCGCGCTCATCGCCCGAGCCTCCGCTCGACCCGAGCGTCGGGGCCGCCAACAGTGTAGCGGAGGCGGGGGAATCGCGAAGACGGCGCGAACTCAGGCCAGCCGCAGCATCGCGATCACGGGAATCGCGAGCACGGCGGCGGTGCCGATCCACCAGAACGAGACGCGGTCGCCGCGCAGCCGGCCGCGGAGCGCGATCAGGGCGGACGCGATGGCCGCGAGGCCGCAGGCCAGCGCCACGCCGAAGGCGAGCCAGCCGCGCGTGCGGCAGCCCAGGGCCTGCACGGGCATGGCCGCGATCGCGAGGAAGACGATCGTGGGGACGAGCGGCAGCACGAGATGGCGGGTCGCGCGCGTCATCATGGGGGCAGGCCGGTGGTGCATGTATGGGTTATCGGCCGTCCCGCGCGCCGGATCGACCTCGCTGATCGGCCCTCGGCGCCCCGTGCCGCAGCTTCGCGCGGATGTCCATCAGGATGCCACAGTAGTGCCAGGCCGCGGGTGCGCCGGGCTCCGTGTGATGATCGGGACGAAGGACGAGGTCGCCGGTCGCCAGCAGCACCTTCCGCACCTCCGGATTCTGCCGCACCTTCGCCCGGGTCGCCGCCACGATGAGCGCGTAGTGCCGGCCCGGTCGCGCGGGCCGATAGGGGAACCGCCGGCCCTCGAAGCTGACCCAGTCGATGCCCATCTTCCGCATGTTCTCCTCGGCGAGCGTGCCGGCCCGCTTCGCCTCGAAGCTCGTCATTGCCGCCACCTCGGCCCGCGTGTGCGCCCACACGATGCCGGGCGCGCGCGCGCGGGGGTCGGACGGCCCTTCGGGATAGAGCATCATCTGCCAGAAGCCCTCGAGGCTGGCGTAGCGTCGCCCGTGGAAGACGAACGGTGTCGGCGCGAAGTTCGAGAGCAATCCCAGCTCGTGGCGCTTGGAGACGATGACCTCGCCGGGACGCGCGGCCTGCGGCAGGATCTCCCAGTCGGGCGCGCCCTGCGGCGAAACGGGCGTCCACCAGTGCGCGGGGTACTTCGAGCGCTCGGCGAGAAGCGCGGCGGAGTCCCGAGCGGCGGTCGCGGGCCGGGGCGTCGCGGCGGCCGC
This sequence comes from Terriglobales bacterium, assembly GCA_035542955.1. Lineage (GTDB taxonomy): Bacteria > Eisenbacteria > RBG-16-71-46 > RBG-16-71-46 > RBG-16-71-46 > JANXPZ01. Next base: position 2,630 of record DATKKO010000089.1, on the reverse strand, counting down.
CGGACAGTGTGGGACGCGGAGCCCCAGCATCAGCCCGAAGAGCAATGCGAATCGCGGTCCGTGAGCGCTCATCGGCGCGAACGGTGCCCCAGACCGCACCGCCGCGCAAGAGCGCCGCCGCTTCAGCTCACGCGGAGTACTTGAGCACGGCCACGAAGTGGCAGGCCGAGCCCGCCATCACGAAGAAGTGCCAGATGAGATGGTTGTAGCGCACGCGGTGAGCGTTGAAGAAGACGACGCCGATGGTGAAGGCGATGCCGCCGGCCGCGAGCCACAGCAGACCCACGGGCCCCACGTGCTGGAGCATCGGGCGGAAGAGGAGCGCGGCGGCCCAGCCCATCGCGAGGTACGAGCCCACCGCGATCGCCCGCAGGCTCCGCCGGTCCCATCGCCCGTTGAGCACCGAGAGGCCCACGCCGCCCGCCGCGATCCCCCACTGCCCGACGAGCAGGATCGGCCCCCAGCTCGCCCGCAACGCGCCCAGCGCGAACGGGGTGTAGGTGGCCGCGATCATCACGTAGATCACGGCGTAGTCGATCGTCTTGCAGTGGTGCTTGAGCCGGCCCCGCGGCAGCACGTGATAGAGCGTCGACGAGAGATAGACCAGCACCATCGCCGCCCCGAAGACCCCTACGCCGACCTGCCACGAACCGACCCCGTGCCGGGCGGCCGCCGCCAGCAGCACGCCGAGCCCTCTCGCGGCCAGCACGACGCCCGCGGCGTGGCTCAGGGTGTTCGCGATCTCCTCGCCGCGGGACTGCTCGCGAGGACGGGAGACCGTCTCGAGCCGGACCGCTGCCCCGTCGGGCGGCAGGCCCAGGTCCAGCGGCAGGCCCGATCCCAGGGGCAGCGTCGCTTCCGCGGCCGATCCGTTCCCTTCCATGGGCCGGGATGACTCTGTCGTTGGGTCCCTCACTCGGGCCTTTCCCTGGCGATGCAGGTCCCGGACACGCGCGGCCGGACAGGGAATCTGCGCAGCTGCGCCTTCTTGGGGGAGCGGCGGCCGCGTCGCTGGTCCATTGGAGCGCGCGAGCACGCCGCGCGGTTCGGAGAAAAAAACCAGCCGCCCCGCGGGAGAATCCCCTGCGAGGCCGCCCGAGGTCCCGGCTCGCCGCTATTGCACGGGCTTCCCCCACATGTCGCGCAGCTCGATCGGGCCCTCGTTCAAGGAGCGGATCGGGCCCTCGATCTGGCTGCGGTCGCCCACCACGATCACGTCGAAGCTGTCCGGTTGGATGTATTGCCGGGCGACGCGCTGCACGTCTCCCGCCGTGACCGCGCTCACCCGAGCGATGAACGTGTCGTAGCTGTCGAGCGGCAGGCCGTTCGCGAGCAGCTCGAGGAACATGCCCGAGGCGCCCTGCGTGGTCTCGAACTCGGAGGGCAGCCCGAGCGCGAGATACGCCTTCGCCTTCGCCAGCTCCTCCGGGGGCACCTCGTCGTTCCGGATGCGGCGCAGCTCCTTCAGGAACTCGATGAGCGAGCTGTCGGTCTTGGCCGTCTGCACCGCCGCGGTGGCGCGGAACGGACCGGCCAGGCGGTACATGTCGAACGCGGAACGGGCGCCGTAGGTGTACCCGTGGGTCTCGCGCAGGTTCTGGTTCAGCCGCGAGGTGAACGAGCCGCCGAGGATCGTATTGAGCACGCGCAGCGCGTAGTAGTCGGGCGTCGACCGGGCCACGCCGACGTTCCCGAGCAGGATCACGGACTGGGCCGAGCCCGGCTTGTCCACGAGATAGAAGCTGCGCGGCCGGGGCGGCACCGGCTCGGCCACAGGCGGCAGACTCACAGGACCCTGCGCCCACGCGCCGAACCGGGTCTCGATCAGCCGGCGCGCTTCGGCCGGCGTGACATCGCCCACCACGAGCATCGCGGCGTTGTTCGGGCGGTAGTACGTGTCGTAGAAGCCCACGACCTTCTCGCGGTCGAGCGCGGCGGTGGAGGCCTCGGTGCCCTGCTGGGGGCGCCCGTACGGATGCTCCTCGCCGAAGACGATCGCGGCGAAGGCCAGCGGGGCGATGGCGTTCGGCTGATCGCGCATCTGGAGGAGCGCGGTCTTCCGCAGCTCGCGCTGGCGCGTGATCTCGGAGTCCGCGAACGCGGGCCGCAGCGCGACGTCGGCCATCAGGTCGAGCGCCTTCGGCAGCCGTGCCTTCGTGCAGTGCAGGCGCACGGTCGCGTTCTCGAGCCCGGCGTTCGTACTCAGGTTCGCGCCGAGGTAATCCACCTCGTCCGCGATCGCGAGCGCGCTCCTCGCGCCCGCGCCCTCGTCGAGCATGCCGGCGACGAACGTGGCGAGCCCGGGCAGGTCGGACGAATCGCGCACCGCACCCGCGCGCACGAGCAGGGTCACGTCGACCACCGGCACGCGGTGCATCTCGACCACGTCCAGCTCGAGCCCGTTCCCCAGCGTCTCCCGGTGCACCGCGGGCAGATGGAGCGGCCGGGGCGGCACGAGCGCCGGGGGACGCGAGCGGTCCACCGAGTCCGCGGTCGCCTGCGCGCGCGCGGCGCCCGGGAGGATCGCGCCGAGCAGAACGAGCGCCCACCCGGCGCGGGCGAGCGTGCGGACGGACGGGCTCATGGCTTGCTCCCTTCGCTCACGGCGAGCTCGGTCTTGCCTTTGGGCA
>DATKKO010000088.1:0-17700 GCA_035542955.1 Terriglobales bacterium | reverse complement strand
ATCGCGGTGATGCAGTCGCCGCACTCGGTGCACAGGTCGGCGTCGACGTAGAACTCCGGAACGTTGCCCAATTTCGCGCTCCTTCTTGTGGGTGAGCCGGTTACGCCGTCGTCGCGCCCGGCGTGGGGGACCGGGCCAGCCTTGACCGGCGTGCACGTTCCCGTGCATGAATCATGCAAACGAGGCCCCCAGCGAGCCCATCGCCCACCCGAGGCCGCCGACGGGAACATACCCCCACCGCAAGGAGCGTGCATCCCCGATGACTCCCTCCACCCCTCGCCCCATCCAGCCGCTCGACGCTCCTCCCGGATCCGCGCTCAGCCGGCGCCGCTTCCTCGCCACGGTCGGCCTCGTCGCGGCGGCGGGGGCGCTGGCGCCGATCCTGCGCCGCGTGGGAGCCCGGGCCATGTCGAGCGTCGAGGCGGGACGCCCTCTGCTCGGCACCTGGGTGCGCGTGGTCGCGCGGCATCCGGATCGCGAGCGCGCGCGCCGCGCGGTCGATCGCGCCTTCGCCGCGTTCCGCGACGTGGACCGGCAGATGAGCGTGCATCGCGCGGACAGCGATCTCGCGCGGCTCAACCGCTCGGCGGGGATCGCGCCCGCGCGCGTGCCCGCGGCGCTGCTCGAGGTGATCGCGCAGGCCGACGCGTGCGCGCGGCGCTCGGGCGGGCTCTACGACGTGACCGTGCTCCCGCTCATGACGCTCTACGGCTTCTACGGCCCGGAGCGCGCCACGATGCCGACGACGCGCGAGGTCGACGCGGCGCTCGCGGTCACGGGCTGGGAGGGCGTGACGATCGATCGCGCGGCGGGCACGGTGTCGTTGGCGCGCCGCGGCATGGGGATCGACCTGGGCTCGATCGGCAAGGGCTGGGCGATCGACCGCGCGGTCGAGGCGATGCGCGCGGAGGGCGTGGCCTCGGGGCTGGTCGACGCGGGAGGCAACGTGTACGGGCTCGGCGTCCCGGACGAGGGCGCGAAGGGCTGGCCGGTCGCGCTCTTCCATCCGCTCACGGGGCGCACGGTCCACGTCTGGACGCTGCGCGACCAGGCCGTGGCGACGAGCGCCAACAACGAGCGCTTCCGCGTGATCGCTGGCCATCGCTGCGGACACCTGATGAACGCGCGGCACGGCCTCCCCGCCGACGGGCACGTGAGCGCGACGGTGCTCGCGCGCAGCGGCCTGGAATCCGACCACAACTCGACGACCGCGTTCCTGCTGGGGCCGAGCCGATTCCGGAACTGGCCGGGCGTCCTCGAGACGCGGTTCCTCTAGCGCGATGACCTCCGTCGTCAATCGGGTCCTGGGCAGGGGCCCTCGTCATCCCGAGCCCCGCAAGGAAGCCACGGCCGGGCGGCCGATCGAGGATCTCCCGGTTCCGCCCGAAGTGATCCTGCCGCTCCAGCAGTCGCTCGGCGATCCGGCGCTGCCGATCGTGAAGAAGGGCGAGGTCGTGCGCCGCGGTCAGAAGGTCGCCGAGGCTCAGGGGAGCGGGGTGCCGCTCCACGCGACGATCGGCGGCAAGGTGAAGGCGATCGAGCGGCAGTCCCATCCGACGCTGGTGCTGGCGCCGGCGGTCGTGATCACGCGGCTCGGGCCGGAGGCGGCGCCCGATCTCGAGTTCGCCGAGGATCCGGAGTGGGCTGCTCTCCCGCGCGCGGAGATGCTGGCCCGCATCCGCGAGGCGGGCATCGTGGGCCTGGGCGGCGCGGCGTTCCCGACCCACCGCAAGCTCCAGCTCCCGCCCGGCGTCACCGTGGACACGCTCGTGATCAACGGCGCCGAGTGCGAGCCGTACCTCACGTCGGACTACGCGCTCATGCTCGCCGAGCCGCGCGCGGTCGTCGAGGGCGCGCGCCTGATCGCGCGCATCGTCGGCGTGCCGCGGGTGCTCTTCGGCGTCGAGTCGGACAAGCCCGACGCGGCCGCGGCGCTGGAGCGCGCGGCGCGCGAGGGCGCCGACGGGCTCGAGATGCGCGTGGTCGTCGTGCCCTCGCGCTATCCGCAGGGCGCCGAGAAGCAGCTCGTCCACGCGCTCACGGGGCGCGCGATCCCGCCGCGCGCGCTGCCCTACGTGGTGCACGTCGTGGTGCAGAACGTGGCCACCGCCGCGGCGGTGCGCGACGCGGTGCGCTTCCGCCGGCCGCTGCTGGACCGCATCGTCACCGTGACCGGCCCGGGCGTCGCCGAGCCGCGCAACGTGCGCGCGCCGATCGGCGCGCCGCTCGCCGAGCTGGTGCGCTTCTGCGGCGGCATGCGCGAGGACGCGACCCGCGTGATCTCGGGCGGGCCGATGATGGGGCGCGCGCTGCCGCGGCTCGACGTGCCGCTGGTCAAGGGGATGAACGGGCTCGTGCTGCTCACCGGCAAGGGTCCGCTCGAGGACGGCTACGGGCCGTGCATCCAGTGCGGGCGCTGCCTCGACGCCTGCCCGCTCGGGCTCGAGCCCAACCAGATCTCGATCCGGGTCGAGGCCGGGCGCGCGACCGAGGCCGCGGAGTTCGGCGCCGAGGACTGCTACGAATGCGGCGCGTGCGGCTTCGTCTGCCCGGCCCAGCGCCCGCTCGTGCAGTTCGTGCAGGTGGCGAAGAGCGCGCTGCGCAAGGAGCGCGCGAACCGGAAGGCGGCGGGATGAGCCAGACCCCGGAATCCGCCGCGCGGCCGCTCGTCCTCGGCGCGGGCCCGCACCTGCGCACGAGCGAGAGCACGCGCCGGATCATGTGGTGGGTGAACGCCGCGCTGATGCCGACCGCGGCCTGGGGCGTGTGGGCGTTCGGCCCGCCCGCGCTCGAGGTGATCGCCTCCGCGGTGGCGGGCGCGGTCGGCGGCGAGTGGCTCGCGACCCGCGCGCTGCGCCAGCGCGCGACCGTCGGCGACGGCAGCGCGGTCTGCACCGGGCTGCTGCTCGCGCTCACGCTGCCGCCGCTCGTGCCCTGGTGGGCGGCCCTGATCGGCGGCGCGTTCGCGATCCTGCTCGGCAAGATGATCTTCGGCGGTCTCGGCTACAACCTCTTCAACCCGGCGATGATCGGGCGCGCGTTCATGATGGCGAGCTTCCCGGTGGCGATGACCACCGGCTGGTCGGTGCCGGGCCCGCGGAACTGGTACATCCGGCTCGAGGCGATCACCACCGCGACGCCGCTCGGCATCATGCGCGAGCAGAGCGTGGCCGCCGCGATCCACTCGATCGGCGGCCCGGCGGGCTGGCTGCGATTGCTGATGGGGCTCAGGCCCGGCTCGATCGGCGAGGTCTCGGTGATCCTGATCACGGTGGGCGCGCTCGCGCTGCTCGCGCGCGGGATCGTCCGCCTGCACGCGCCGTTCGGCGTGTTCGTCGGCCTCGCGATCATGACCTCGCTCACCGGCGCGGCTTGGCTCCACCTGCTCTCGGGCGGCGTGTGGCTGGGCGCGTTCTTCATGGCGACCGACTACGTCACCTCGCCCACGACCGGCCGCGGTCAGTTCCTCTTCGGCGTGATCATCGGCCTGCTCACGGGACTGATCCGCATCTGGGGCGGCTACCCCGAGGGCATCTGCTTCGCCATCCTGATCTCGAACGCGACGGTGCCGGCGATCAACATGTGGCTGCGGCCGCGGCGGCTGCGGGCCGCGGGAGCGCCCTCGTGAGCCTGAACGTGATCCAGCCGCGCCCGAAGCTGACCGGGCGCGAGATCGTGCGCATCGTGCTCTCGATGACGGGCGCGTGCCTGATCGGCGCGGCGGTGCTGGGGCTCGTCTACCTCGGCACTGATCGCTACCGCCGCGCGGCGGGCGAGGCGGCCGAGCGCCAGGCGATCCGCGACATGCTGGGGCTCGACGCGGCGGCGCGGGTGACCGAGGTGCGGCAGTTCCTCGCGCGCGGCGCGCGGCGCGTCGTGTACCGCGCCGCCGCGTTCGGCGACGGCGCGGGCCGGGCGCACGAGGTCGCGTTCACGCTCGACGGCGCGCTCGCGGGGGATCGCGACCTGTCCACCGCGGCGCCCGTGCCGAAGGATCTCGCGCCGCTGGGGCGCTTCTTCGTGGCGACGCGCAGCGGGGGCACCCGCGCGCAGCGCGGGTCCGGGCCGCTCGCGGGCTTCGTGGTCGAGGGCCGCGCGCAGGGCTACAAGTCGCCGGTGCGCTTCTTCGTGGCGATGACGCCCGACTTCGGCATCGCGGACATGCGCGTGATCGAAACCGCGGACGATCCGGGGCTCGGCGCCGAGGTGGCGCAGGACTGGTTCCGCGAGCAGTACGTCGGCCGCACGGCGGAGGAGATCGCGAACCTCTCGGTGACGAAGGACCCGATGCCCGAGGACTGGAAGGCCGCGCTCGTCGCGCTGGCGAAGCGCGCCCCGGACGCGCTCGCCCGCCATCGCGCGCTGCTCGAGCGCGAGCGCGCGAAGCCCATCTACGCCGTGACCGGCGCGACCATCTCGAGCCGCGCGGTGACCGAGGGCGTGCGCGCCACGGTGGACCACGTCCGCCGGCGCTGGTGGCTGCTCGCGCCGCGGCTGGAGGGCCAGCTGTGAGCGCCGTGAAGGTGGCCGGGCCCGTGCCCCGCGCGCGCGAGCTGATCCTGAACGGGATCTTCGCCGAGAACCCGGTGTTCCGGCTGGCGCTGAGCTTGTGCCCCGCGGTGGCGGTGACGAACACGGTGATGAACGGCGTGCTCCTCGGCGTGGCCGTGCTCTCGGTGCAGGTGCTGTCGAGCGTGACCGTGGCGCTCACGCGGCGCTGGATCCATCCGCGCGTCCGCATCCCGGTCTACACGATCATCATCGCGGTCTGGGTGAGCGCGATCGACATGACGCTCCAGGCGTTCACCCCCGCGCTCTACGCCCAGGTCGGGCTCTACGTCAAGCTGATCGTGGCGTTCGCGATCATCATCTCGCGGCTCGAGGTGTTCGCCTCGCGCCAGCCGCTGGTGCCGACGTTCTTCGACGGGCTCGGGATGGGGCTCGGCTTCCTGATCGCGCTGGTGACGATCGGCGCGTTCCGCGAGCTGCTCGGCAGCGGCTCGTTCGCCGGCATCCCGCTCGCTCCGGGCAAGCCGCTCCTCTTCTTCGCGCTGCCGGCGGGCGGCTTCTTCTCGATCGGGCTGCTGATGGCGTTCTTCAACTGGGTGGAGAGGCGGCGGACGCGCGGCGCCACGGCGGAGCCCGCGCGCGCGGCCGCGGGGGGAGGTCATGGTGCCTAGTCGCGCGCGCGTTCTCGTGCTCGTCGCGCTGCTCCTTCTCGCGCCCGCGCTCGCCGCCGCCGCGACGCCCCGCATCCTGAGCGCGCGCGTCGTCGCGCCGAGCGAGCTGCGGCTCCGCTTCTCCGGCGCGCTGCCCCGCGCGGACGCCGAGAACTTCCGGCTCACCACCGCGCGCGAGCCCGACATCCCGATCGCCGTGCAACAGGTGCGGCCCGCGCCCGGGAACCGCTTCGTGCTCACGTTCGCGCAGCGCCTGATGCCCGCCGAGCACTATCACCTCGAGCTGGTGAGCCCGCCGATCCGCCGCGAGGTCCAGCCCTCGCCCTGGGCGCTGCTCCTCACCGTGATGATCGCCGCCGCGTTCATCAACAACTTCGTCTTCACCCGCTACCTCGGCCTCTGCATCTTCTTCGGCGTCTCGAAGCGCCGCGACACCGCGATCGGCATGGGCATCACCTTCACGCTGGTCATGATCGCCACGGCCATGCTGTCGTGGGCGCTCGATCGCTACGTGCTCGGACCGCTCCGGCTCGGCTTCCTGCAGATCCTCGTCTTCATCGGCGTCGTCGCCTTCGTCGTCCAGTTCCTCGACACCATGCTGCGCAAGACGCACCCGGTGCTCCATCGCCGGTTCGGCATCTACCTCATGCTGATCACGACGAACTGCATCATCCTCGCCGTGCCGCTCCTGAACGCGCAGGCCGGCTCCGGGCCGCTCGAGGCGCTGGCGCTGGCCATCGGCTCGGGCGCGGGCTTCGCTCTGGCTCTGTTCCTCATGTCCTGCGCGCGCGAGCGCATGGAGTACGCGCGCGTTCCGCTCCCGTTCCAGGGCCTCCCGATCGCCTTCGCGCTCGCCGGTCTGTTCGCGCTCGCGTTCATGGGCTTCTCGGGGCTGGATTTCTTCCGATGATCGAATCCTCGGCGCTCGGCATCGTGCTCTGGGGCCTCGCGGTGTTCACCCTGCTCGGTCTCGTCTTCGGCTTCGCGCTGGCGATGGCCGCGGCGCGCTTCCAGGTTCCGGTGAATCCGCTGGTCGAGCGCGTGCGCGGGCATCTGCCCTCCGCGAACTGCGGCGCCTGCGGCTTCGCGGGCTGCCAGGCGTACGCCGAGGCCGTGGTCGAGCGCGGCGACGTCTCGCCCAGCCTGTGCATCCCCGGCCGATCGGCCGTGGCGGGCGCGGTGGCCGAGCTCACGGGCAAGACGCTGGGCTCGGTGGTGGACCGCGTGGTCGTGCTGCGCTGCCACGGCACCACCGCCTACGCGCGCGACGAGGCGCGCTACGCCGGCATCCGCACCTGCGCCGCGGCCGCGCTCGTGTTCGGCGGCCCCAAGGCCTGCAAGAACGGCTGCCTCGGCATCGGCGACTGCGTCGCGGTCTGCCCGTTCGGCGCGCTGACCATGACCGCGGAGGGGATCCCGGCGGTGGACCACGAGAAGTGCACGGGCTGCGGCCTCTGCGTGACCGCCTGCCCCAAGGACCTGTGGAGCTTCGTGCCGCGCGCGCACCGCATCGAGCTGTCCTGCGTGGCCTACGACAAGAAGAGCGTGATCCGGTCCGCCTGCATGGTGGGCTGCATCCTCTGCCGGCGCTGCGTGGCCAAGTGCCCCGCGGGCGCCATCACCTGGGACGGCCAGACCATCGTGGTCGACCACGAGAAGTGCGTGGCCTACGGTCCGTCCTGCAAGGAAGTGTGCGTGGATGTCTGCCCCAGCGTCATCCTGCATCGCATCGGGCAGCGTCCCGTCCCTGAAGAGGCGGCACCCGCCGCCGTGGAGAACTGAACCTCATGGAACGTCCCTCCCCGGGCGCGGCAGCTTCGGCCGGCACCGCGTCCTCGTCCCGGCTGTACGACTCGATCACCCTGACCCTGGCGGGAAGCGGCGGCGACGGCGTCGCGCTGCTCGGCGACCTGATCCTGCGCATGGCGGCCCGCCAGGGGCTCTACGGCATGATGGTGCAGTCCTACGGGCCGCAGATCCGCGGCGGCGAATCGGCCGTGGTGCTGCGCGTCTCGACGGGGGAGACCCTGTTCGAGGGCGACGAGACCGATTTGCTCCTGAGCTTCCGCGTCGCCGACCTGCAGCGCTTCCGCGGCTCGCTGCGCCTGCACGCGCGCAGCGTCGTGGTGGTGGACGCGGCGGACCAGGACCCGCTGCCCGAGTGGCTCGGGCGCACCGAGCAGGCGATCGTGCGCGTTCCGTTCGCGGAGATCCGGGAGGGGCGAGAGGTCCCGGGCCGGCCCAAGAACATGCTGGCGCTCGGCCTGATCACGCGCGCTCTCGGCTGGCCGCCGGCGCTCGCGCACGCGGCGCTCGAGCATCGCTTCGGGCACCGGCCGGAGCTGCTGGCGAAGGATCGCGAGGCGTTCGAGCACGGCCACGGCACGGAGGACGCGCCGCAGCTCCCGCGGCTCGTCGGACACGGCGTGCCGCTGGTGGTCGAGACCGGCAACGAGGCGCTCGCGCGCGGCGCGATGGACGCGGGCCTGCGCTTCTTCGCCGGGTACCCGATCACGCCTTCGTCCGAGGTCATGGAGACCCTGATCGACGAGCTGCCCGCCCGCGGCGGACACGTGGTGCAGGCCGAGGACGAGATGGCCTCGATGGGCATGGTCCTGGGCGCCTCGTTCGGCGGCGTGCCGGCGATGACGGCCACCAGCGGCCCCGGCCTCTCCCTGATGACCGAGATGATGGGTCTCTCCGGCATGGCCGAGCTGCCCGCGGTCATCGTCGACTGCCAGCGGGCCGGGCCCTCGACCGGCATGCCCTCGCGCACCGAGCAGGCGGACCTGAACCACGCGATCTACGGCGGCCACGGCGACTTCCCGCGCGCCGTGCTCGGCGTCTTCGACGTGGTGCACGCGCGCGAGGCGATGCACCGCGCCTTCCACCTCTCGGAGAAGTACCTGATCCCGGTGCTGGTGCTGGCCGACGCGTACATCGCGCAGCGGCGGCAGATCCGGGACAACATCGTCGAGACCCGCGAGACGCCGCGGCGGCGCGTGTGGACGCCGAAGGACGGTCCGCTCGCCTTCTCGCTGGACGAGACCGTGCCGCCCTACCGCTTGCCCGGCACGCCCGAGGGGCAGGTCCTGCTCGCGGGCCTCGAGCACACGAGCGAGGGCTGGCCCACCGCGGACGGCACGATGCACGAGAGGATGACCGAGCGCCGCTTCCGCAAGATGCCGCTGCTCGTCGCCGAGACGCGCGACTGGTTCCGCACGCTGGGTGAGGACGACGCGCCGCGCGGTCTCGTGGCCTGGGGCAGCACCTACGGCGTGCTGCGCGAGTGGGTGGCGCAGCATCCCGAAACCCGCGTGTTCCTGCCGGAGATCCTGCACCCGTTCCCGCTCGAGGCGTTCGAGGAATGGCGCCGCGGCCTCGCCTGGCTGGGCGTGCTCGAGATGAGCTTCCAGGCGCAGCTCTTCCATCACCTGGCCGGCCTCACGGACCTGCGCGGCGTCCGCAGCATCGCGCGCAGCGGCGGGCTGCCCTTCACGAAGAGCGAGATCACGCTGCGCGTCGAGGAGGCGCGATGAGAAACGCCAACGAATACCGCTCGGCGCTCAAGCCCGTCTGGTGCCCGGGGTGCGGCGACTTCGGCGTGCTGAAGGCGCTGACCCAGGCCCTCGGTGATCTCGACGTCCCGCCCGAGAAGGTCGGCATGATCTCGGGCATCGGCTGCTCGAGCCGTATGCCTGGATACATGCGCGCGTTCTCGTTCAACAGCATCCATGGCCGCGCGCTGCCGATCGCGAGCGGCCTCAAGCTGGCGCGCCCCGACCTGACCGTGGTCGCGGTGGGCGGCGACGGCGACGGTCTGAGCATCGGCGCGGGCCACCTGCCGCACGCCATCCGCCGCGACGTGGACATCACCTACATCATGATGGACAACGGCATCTACGCGCTGACCAAGGGCCAGGCCTCGGCGACCACGGAGATGGAGCGCAAGGCCGAGCTGGGTCTCGCCGGCACGCAGGAGCGGCCGATCAATCCGGTGATGTTCGCGCTGAGCCTCGGCTGCGGCTTCGTCGCGAACGCGCACTCGGGGAGCCTGCCGCTCATGCGCCAGCTGATCCGCGAGGCCATCCAGTATCCCGGCTTCGCCTTCGTGCGCGTGCTCGCGGGCTGCGCGACCTACCAGTCCAAGGCCTACCAGCAGGAGATCCTCGCGCGCTGCGACCAGCTCCCCGAGGACCACGACCCGACCAACATCCGGGCCGCCGTGGACCTGGCGCTCACGCTGCGCTTCCAGCTCGGCGTGCTCTATCGGCGCCCGCCGGAGGAGAAGCCTGCGTTCGCCGAGCCGTACGCGTGGGAGGAGGCGGCCCGCGCGGCGCGCCTCGCCGAGTCGCGGGACCTGAGCTATCCGGTCGACACGGACTGAAGATTCGTCCGAACCAGGGGCCGGGGGTCCGATCGGGCCCCCGGCAGCTCTCATCCCAGTGGTATCCTTGTGAGCGAGCAACGCCGTGGGCCGGAGCCCGGCTCGCGGCCTCGCCGTCGAGCCGGACGGCCGAAGTCGCCGGCACGATCCGCACCAGAGGGACCACCGATGCCCGCGCTTCTCCGTTCGCCGCTTCCGGCGCTCCGCCGATCGGATCGTCACCTTGCGCGCACCCTCGTTCTGGTGCTGTGCGCCTCGTTCGCGGCGATCGCTTGCGGTGCGCGGCCGGCGGCCGCGAGCCCGCGGCTCGGCCCCGGTCTCGCGCGAGCGGCGGCCGTTCGGCCGGACGAGCCCGTGGCCGTCTGGGTGTTCTTCACCGACCGCGCGGGGCGCGAGCACGATCCCGCGGCGTTCGAGACCGCGCGGCGCGCGCTGCCCGCGCGCGCGCTCGAGCGCCGCCTGCGGCGCGGCTCGCTCCCCGACCTGGTCGCCTCCGATCTTCCCGTGTACGAGCCCTACGTCCGCACGCTCGTCGCGCGCGGCGCGCGGCTCCGGGGCACGAGCCGCTGGTTGAACGCGGCCAGCGTCGAGGTCACGCCGCGGCTCGCGGCGGAGCTGGCGCGGCTTCCCTTCGTCGATCACGCGGAGCTGGTCGAGGTGGGCCGTCGCAACGAGCCCGTGGGCGCGCCCGAGCCCGTGCCGTCACCGAACGGCGTGCCGCCGCGGGCAAGCGCCTCGGCCACGACCCTCTCCCCGGGCGACACGGCGTACTACGGCGGCTCGTTCAAGCAGCTCGACATGATGCAGGTCCCGGCGCTGCACGCGCTCGGGCTCTCGGGCGCGGGCGTGCTCGTGTGCATGCTCGACACGGGCTTCCACCTCACGCACCAGGCCTTCGCCGGGCTGCAGGTGATCGCCGCGCGCGACTTCATCCACGGCGACACGAACGTGGACGACGAGCCGGGGCAGGACATCGCGGGCCAGATGTCGCACGGGACCATGACGCTCGGCTGCGTCGCCGGATCGGAGCCGGGCACCTTCAGCGGCGTGGCGTACGGCGCGACGGTGGCGCTCGGGAAGACCGAGAACATCGCGAGCGAGACTCCGGTCGAGATGGACTACTGGCAGTTCGGCGCCGAGTGGGCCGACAGCCTCGGCGCGGACGTGATCTCGTCGAGCCTGGGCTACGCCACCTTCGACCCGCCGTATCCCTCGTACACCTTCGCGGACTTGAACGGACACACGACCGTGGTGACGCTCGCCGCGCTCGAAGCCGCGCGGCGCGGGATCACGGTGGTGACGGCCGCGGGCAACGAGAACGGGAGCTCCTGGAATCACATCATCGCGCCGGCCGACGCCGACTCGGTGATCACCTCCGGAGCGGTCGACTCGTTCAACGTCGTCGCGTACTTCTCCTCGCGCGGCCCGACGTACGACGGGCGCACCAAGCCGGACGTCACCGCCATGGGCGTTCGCGTGCTTTCGGTCAACCCGAACGACAACGCGGGCTACGTGCGCGCGAGCGGGACCTCGTTCTCGACGCCGCTCACGGCCGGACTCGCCGCGCTCCTGATCGAGGCGCATCCGTGGTGGCGCCCGTTCGAGGTGCGCGAAGCCCTGCGCGGGACGGCGCTGAACCACGCGACGCCGAACAACGACATCGGCTGGGGGCTGGTGCAGGGTCTGGCGGCGGATTCGTGGGTGCCGAGTTCGATCTCCACCGGCCCGGAGATCGCGGCGCGCGGACTCCAGCTCGCGGCCGGCCCGAATCCGGTGCGCCCGGGCGCGGGAACGACGATCCGGTTCTCCGCGCCGGACGCGGGCGGGGTCACGCTCGACGTGCTCGACATCTCGGGCCGCGAGTGCGCCCGGCTCTACGACGGGCCGGCGCGCTCGCCGCAGTCGGTCCGCTGGTCGGGGCGATCCGACTCCGGCCGCGCGATGTCCGCAGGCGTGTACTGGCTGCGGCTCGCGGAGCGGGACGCCCCGCGCCCGGGCACGCGCACGATGCGGGTCGTGCTCGTGCCCTAGGGCTGAACCCCGTCTCGGCGGCTTCGATCAGCCGCGAGGCGGTCGAGAGCGAGTCCGCATGGAAGCGGGGCCGGGGTCAAGCGCGGCCGTGAGGCCATGCCGGGGGTGGTGGTGGAGCGGCGCCTCACTCGGGCGCAGGTCGGTTCCTGCGCCCCATCGGCGCCGGAGTTCGTTCCACATCACCGGGTGGGAGGCATGGGGACCCGCAGCCGGCATTGAGCCCCGGCCCCGTGTTTCGCCATTGGGCCGTGCTCCGCATTCCATCCTGGATCGTGCCCCGCTTTCCATGTCGGGCCCTGCACGTGTGATTCGCAGACCTACGGCTGCCAACCGATCCCGAAGCTCAGCTTGAACTGGCTCATGCCCGGGAGGTGGTGGTATTTCATCTCGATGAAGTTGTCGAGATGCGCCGTGAGCGGGAACGCCGCGCCACCCAGCGCCGAGAGCCCGCCCCGCGTGACCGAGTTGCTCTCGTGGTTCAGTCCGAGCGCCGGCGCGTCCACCTCGCTCGAGAGGAAGTGCAGCCCCCATCCGCCGCCGAGATACGGCCGCCATCCGCTGCGCCGGAACTGATAGCGCACGTCGGCGCCCAGCGTGGCGTCCTTGCGCGCGGTCGTGATGTGGAACGGATCGACCGTGGTGCTCGTGCGCCAGTACTCCACGTACGGCAGCAGCTCGAAGCCCTCCACGATCTGCGCGCTCTTCAACGCGACGCGAACGCCCAGACCCGAGAACGAACTCTGGTGCTGCTGGAGGACGGTGGACGACATCGCGTCCACGCCGGCGATCGTGGCGGAGCGGGCGAGAGCGGGAATGACGATGAGCAGGAGGGCGACGAACAGCAGCCGGACAGCCTTGTGCATGACGGGCTCCTTGAGGATCCTTCCTCGGGGCGACGGTCCTTGTCGGGGGGAGCGACCGTGAGCGCACTATAACTCCCCCCGAGGCGCGCGCGCCAAGAGAATTCCGCCCGGTGCCCGCTCGTCCCGGGGGGCGGCCGGCCACGGGAGGGCCCCGCGTCCGATCGATTCCACGGCGCGTGGGAGCCTAGAACTCCGCCCTGCGTTCGGCCCGCGCCACCTCGATCCGCACCGGCGCGACCGGCTTGCCGCGCTCGACCGCCACGAAGATCCGCGTGGTCTGCGTGGCGCGCTGGCCGAATCCGAGCGAGCGCTCCTCGAGGCCCACCAGGTGCGTCCCCGGCTCCACGTCGTGGAACTCGGCGGTCCCGTCTTCCGCCGTGAAGGCGAAGCGCTGCCCGTCCAGCGAGACCAGCGCGTCGGGGATGCCGGCGCCGTCCGCGGACCGCACCACGGTGACCCGAACGCATCCCACCCAGCGATCGCGGCGGAGGTCGCGATCGCTGGTGCCGAAGCGCCGATCCTGGAGATCGTAGCCGGAGGTGACCTCCAGCCCGCCCGCCTCGTCGAAGCGCCGGACCTCGATCAGGCTGCGGTCGCGGAGGTGCGGGGCGAACTGGAGGCTCACGGCCATCTCGCGCACGCGCGCGGTGGAGCCGGCGTCCCGCGGGAGGGAGAGGGTGAGCGAGGTGGTGAGGCGGAGCAGGGACTGCGCGGGGGCCCAGTTCAGGCCCAGCTCCAGGTCCGCGTTCTGCATGCGGCCGGAGCGCCACGCGACCCGCGGCTCGAGGAGCGCCCGCAGCCCGGCGCGGAGAGCCATGGAGGCCTGACCGTTGAGGAACAAGCCAGGCCTGCCGACCACGCTGCCGCTGACGCGCTCGATCTGCAGCAACGCGGAGCCCGCCCGCGCGAAGCCGCCCGACTGCAGCGTCAGCCGCTGCTCGAGCGCGCCTCCGTTTCCCGTCCGCCACTGGGCGTCTCCGCCCGCGAACCACGCCGAGCGCCCCAGGTTCATCGAGCCGCCGAGTTGGGCGCTGCGGGCCGGATCCAGCATGGCTTGTCCGCCCGACGCCGCGGCCGCGACATGGGTCTCGGCCCGCCCGCGCAGCAAACGCCACTGCGCGGCGAGTCGGTCGTCGCGGCACGCCCCGGCGGCGAGTCGGTCGCTGGCGAGCGAGCGCCAGCCCGTCGTCGTCCGCAGCTCGTACAGCGAGAGCGCGACCGTCGGCCGCGAGAGCCGCCACTCGAGACGCTCGAGGCCCGAGAGCGCCTGCGCGCCGTCGAGGTCGTGCATCTGGCCGCCGAGCGCGAGAGCCACGAACGAGGAGCCCGGCTTCGAGTGCAGCTCGAACGTCGTTCCGCCACCCCCGCCCGGCCGCACGGCCGGCACCGAGCCCGTGGCGGCGGAGGCGGAGCGGGCGCCGCGGCCGAAGGCGAAGAGAGCGGCGGCGGCCTGCGCCCCGCCCAGGGGGACAGCGTCCACCTCGGCGTGCGCGAGCGCGACCTGCGCTGCGGGTGCGCCGGGTGACGGCGCCGCGACGCCGGCCATCGCGCTCCAGGGCACGTCGTCTCGCAGCCGGTCCAGGCTGACGCCGCGCACGCGCATGAGCGGCGTGACCGCGCGCAGTGGAAGCAGGTTCAGGTCTCCGACCGCCAGCGCCAGGCGTCGCATGCGGCCGACCAACCGTCCCTCGTCGATCCTCGAGATGCCGGGCCCGTTTCGGCCCGACAGCGCCACCTCGAGGGAGTTCCGGTTCCGCCGTTCCTCGCGCCCGGTGAGCTCCCACTCGGTGACGGGCAGGGATCCCCCGCGACGACGGGTGACCTGCGCGTGCAGGTCGTCCACCGCCACGGGCGGTGCGCTCACGGACGTGCGACCGGACGGCGCCGGGGCGAGCGGGCGGTAGCGCGCGTTGGGCACGCGCCGCACCGTGAAGCTGGCGCTCGCGGCGGCGGGCGCGGCCGCGCTGTCGGCGCCCGCGAGCCCGCGCCCATGGGCGCGGGCCGGACGGCCCGCGCCAAGCAGGAGGGCGAAGAGGGCTAGCGTTCCCCAGGCGGCAGCGGGGCCCCGGCCAACTGCGGTCCGACCGGGGGCGGCGCCGCGCCGCGCCATTCCATCCATGTCTCACCCACCAGAAGCTCGGGCTGGCCACTGTCGAGCGTGGCGGTCACCTTGTAGCGGCCGGGGGCCAACCCCGCGTCGCTCGTCCATGTGAAGTCGCGCGTCGCCGCCGGGAACACGACCCCCGTCGGCAGGTCGCCGGAGCGCACGATCCTCCCGGCGGAGTCGGCGACTGCGATCTGGCCGGAGACGTAGAAGTGGCGCTCGCCGGCGTTGCGGATCCGCACGCGCACGGCCAGAGAGTCGTGTCCGCACGGACCCGTGCGCATGTCCGTGACCTCGGGCCGGATCGCGTCGGCGGGCACGCGGGAGAGATAGAACGTGCTCCCGAGCTGCGCCGTGACGCGCGGACCGAAGCGCCCGGAGGGGATGACGGTGGAGCGCACCTCGCTGAGCAGCACCCCCCAGCGCGTGGCCGGTCCCCGCGCCGGCATCGTGAGCGCGACATGGATCGCTCCGCTCTCGCCGGGCTGCAGCGAGAACTGGGAGGGCTCGAATGCGACGAGGGAATCGAGCGTGGCCGGCAGCGAGCCGGCGCGAAGGAGGCTCAGGCTGCCCGTGGTGTCCATGGCCAGGTCGGCCCAGCGCAGCCGCACGACCATGGGCTCGCTGCCGCGGTTGGCCACGGTGACGATCTCGCGCACGGTCTCGCCCGGCCGGGTGGTCAGGCTGAGCCGGGCGGGCAGGACCTCAGCGAGCATCTCCGCGGAGACGGGCGTGGCGGCCGTCCCGAGGAACACGGCCGCCATCCCGATCCACACCTGGCGAATCACGCCGGACGCCCGGCTACTGCGTGACGACGGTGTAGGTGAGCGTGTTCGTGTAGCTGGTGGTGCCCGCCGTCACCGCGTCGTTGTAGTTGATCAGGTTCTGGACCCGGACATCCGTGGTGACCGTGAGCCACGGCCTCACGGGCGTCGTGCTGGTCCACAACGTCTGGTTCGCGGCGGTGATCGGTGTGTAGGTCGAGATCGAGGTGCCGCCGCCCTGCGGCGCGGTCTGCGTGCGCACCAGCAGGTCGGCGAGGGCGATCTGCGGCGCGGCGTCCTTGCAGGCGACGAGCAGCTGCATCCCCGTCGTGCAGTTGGTCTGAACGCGGACGCGCAGTCCAGACGTGCCGGTCGCCTCGACATAGCCGTTGTCGTAGTCCGTGGACGTTGGAGTCAGGTTGATCGTGGGGTCGGTCACGCTGACTTGGGCCGTTGCCAGCGCCTGGAGGGTGACATTCGAGGTGCCGATGGTGGCCGCCTGGGCGGCGAGCGGCAACAGCAGACCGAGGAACAGCACGGCGAGCATGCGCTTCATGACGGCTCCGAATGGAGGGTGATTCGAAGACAGCCTGAGGGGTGAAGACGCACGAACCGGGAAGCGGTTCGAGACTGCATCAGAGGTTCGAGTCGATCGGTTCTCCTCCCTGAGTTTGTGATCGCCCGCGAGACGGGACACGGTCCCTGCGTGCAATTCACCGGCCATGCGAACCATGCCGGCGGAATCCGCGATCACAACTCGGCGCTGCGGCCGCGAACTTCACCCCGAAGTCGAGCTTGCTTGCCCCGGAGACGGCTCGGGCGCGAGCCGCGCTCCCCGGCTCGTGGTGGAGGCGCCCCGGGCGCGCGCACGAGAGAAAGCGCACGCTCGCGGACGACGGGATCGTGCGGATTGCACGGCGCGGGGCGGCATCACCCGGCGCGAACGGTCGTGCGAGTCCAGGCCGGCTCGGGTGAAAAGAACGCGCGGGGAACCGAGGCTAGTCGCGCACTCGGTAGCGCACGAGCCTCGACTTGAGCCAGCGGACGCCGAGCAGATCGTGGAGGCCGCGCCAGAGCCGGTTGCCGACGCCGTACTTCGACCTGCCGTGCCGGCGCGGGCGATGGGACACCTCCACCTCGGCGAGCCGGGCGCCACGGAACACGCAGAGCGCGGGCAGGAACCGGTGCACGCCCACGAACAGGGGCAGGCCTTCGAGCGCCTCGCGGCGATACGCCTTGAACGAGCAGCCGATGTCCGTGACCGGGTCGCCGAGCACGGCCCGGCGGAACCCGTTCGCGATCCGCGACGAGACCAGGCGCAGCGCCGAGTCGCGCCGGCGCGCGCGCACGCCCGAGACCACGTCGGCGTTCTCGAGCGCGGCCAGCACCCGGGGCAGGTCGGCCGGATCGTTCTGCAGGTCGGCGTCGAGCGTGACGAGGATGCGGCCGCGCGCGCGGGCGAATCCGGCGGCGAGCGCCGCGCTCTGTCCGCCGTTGGCCGCGAGCAGCACGGGCCGGATGCGCGGCTCGGCGGTGGCCGCGGCGCGGATGCGCTCCGTGGTGCCGTCGGTGCTGCCGTCGTCCACCAGCACCAGCTCCCACGGGCGCCCGCAGGCCTCGAGCGCGGCTCGCGTCTCGGCCACCAGCACGGGCACGTTCTCGGCCTCGTCGTAGGCCGGGACGATCACCGAGATCTCGGGCTCTCGCGCCCTCTCGTCCATGGCCGCGAGCATCGCAGAAGGCGCGGCGCTCGGCCAGCGGGCCGGTCGGCGCGCCAGGGCTTTGCGGCTCCGGCGCCCTGTGCTAGAAAGCCCGCGATGCCATCCTCGAGCAACGCCCTGCGGGCCCGGCGCGTCGAGCCGCTCGAGCAGCTCGCGCTCGATCTCGGGCCGGCCCGCCCGCGCTGGGAACTCTCGCGCCCCCTGCTGCGCTCGCCGCATCGCGCGCGCATCCTCGAGCGGCTGGAGTTCGTGCGCCGGTTCTTCCCCGAGCTGGCCGGGGAATCGGTGCGCGTCGGCCTCGCGCGCAAGCGCGGCATCCTGGGCTGGGCCTCGCTGGATCCGGACCACCCCGGCGTGTGGGTGCGCCCGCGCCGCCTCGACTCGTTCACCATCGCGCACGAGTTCGTGCACCTGCTGCAGGCGCGCGACCTCGTGCCGCACGGTGAGCGCGCGTGCGACCTGTGGGCGCTGGCGCGCTCGCCGCTGCTGGTCGACGTGCCGCCGAGCTATCTCCGGCTGCCGGGCGCGCTGCGGCGCCGCCGCCGGCTCGATCCCGAGCAGGCCGCCGCCCTCTGCCGCGCGGCGCGCCGCGCCATCGCCGCGCGCGATCAGGGCGAGCGCCGCTATCTCGCGCGGTTCGAGCGCGACGT
>DATKKO010000087.1:0-4803 GCA_035542955.1 Terriglobales bacterium | reverse complement strand
GCTCGGCTTGCCCATGTCTCGCGGGCGAGCGTCTGGCGCGGCTCCGGAGCTATGATGTGGGCATGGCCGCACCTCGCCGTCTCGGAACCCGGATCCCCTCAGTGCGCTGTCGCGTCGCCGCGCTCTTGATGCTCGCGGCTCTATTGCTCGGTCCGGTCGAGCGGACGATCGCGAATCCCATTCCCGACCGGTCCTGGATGAAGGCGCTCGCCCTGCCGGGGGCCTATCTCCGGTCGCCGACGGAAGAGAATCGGCGGGCACTGGAGTTGATGCTCGGTCAGGGTCACATCGATCTGCTCCTGCGGAGGCCGGACACCCTGGCCCTGATCGTCCACAACATCGAGGCCTTCGCGCCCGTGTTCGTCGCGAGCCAGACGCGGCCATTCGTCCCCGACGGGCGCATCCAGGCCTGGTTCCGCACTACCGCGCGCACGCATCGCGACGAGATGATCCGCGCGCTGCGAACCTGGCTCGTGCCGGGGCCGGACAGCCTGGCACCGCACGCTGAGAACCAGATCCTCGAGAGCCAGATCCTCGCCATCGGGCCGGGTGCCCGGCAGGTCCGGCTGGTGAAGGTTCAATCGGGCGTGGCGCGCCTGCTCGCCGAATGGGACGCCCGCGAGGTCCTGCCGGACCTGCGGGCCCTGCGCGAGAACCTGGCGGACTCGGCGTCGCAGATCGGCGCGTACGCACGCGCGATGCTGCTCGAGGACCTGGATCGAGCCATCGGCCTGCTCGAGGGCCGGCCCGATCCCGAGCCGCTCTTCCCGGACGGCCACGGGGGGTTCCAGTCCGGGAAGAGCGCGGACGACATCGATTCGGCGTGCGTGGACTTCGGCGCGGGCCGCAAAGGACTCCTCTGGCTCGGTCCGGCGGAGCGGGGCGCGCTATGGCGGCACGTGGCAGCGGCCCGCGAGACGCTGTTCGATGCGAGCTACTGCGCGCGCTCGATCCAGTTCTACTTCCACGATCTCACGATGGCGGAGATCGCCGTGGCCTCGGCGCCGGGAGCGCTGGAAGTATCTCAGCGCTCATACTCGCGGCAGGGCATCGTGTTCTACCCGACGCGCCACATTTGGGACGAGCGTCTCTGCGCATGGCTGTTCGGCGGGCCGAGTCCGGTCGCCGGCCAGCGCGGACCGTAGCGACCAAGCTTCAGTAATCCCACCTCGCGGTCGGGTGCCGGGGCCAGGACTCCTCGCCGAAGCGCACGCCCGCCACGCGCGAGATCGCGGAGAACATGGCGAGGTCGGGGCTCACGTTGCCCTCGATCGTGCGCAGCATCTCCTCGAGCACGAGCAGGCGCCGGCGGATCTCGGCGGGCGAGAGGCGCGCGGCCTGCCGGCGCAGCTCGGCCGCGCGTCCGCCTCCGGCCGCGGCCTCCTGCGACGCGGCGCCGTAGCGGGCGCGCAGCAGGTCGCGCAGCCAGAGCTGATGGAACTCCACGAGCCGGCGCAGCTTCTCGCGCCCGCCGCTGCGGAATCCGCCGAAGGCCTGCACCGCCCGCCACAGCTCGTCGGGTTTCCCCGTGATCGCCGGCTCGAGCAGCTCCAGCGCCGCGTTGCGCTCGGCGTTCGCGTCGAGACCGCGGAGCACGAGCGCCCGCCCCAGCGATCCGCCGGCGATTGCGGCCAGCAGCGCGGCATTCCCGCGATCGACCTCCGCGCGGCTCGCGAGAAAGTCGCGGATCACGGACTCGGCGAGCGGCGAGAACCGCACGCGCTGGCAGCGCGAGTGGATCGTCGCCGGCAGCAGCGAGGGCCGCGAGGTCGTGAGCACCCACACGGTCGAGGCGCCGGGCTCCTCGAGCGACTTGAGCAGCGCCGAGTACTGGTCCTGGCGCATGCGGTCGGCGTCGCGCACCACGACCACGCGCCGCTCCGCCTCGAAGGGGCGATAGGCCAGCTCGCGCAGCAGCTCGCGCGTCATCGAGAGCCGGATCGAGGCGTATCTCTCGTACACGAAGACGTACAGCGGATCCTCGCGCACGGCCTGCAGCATGTCCGCGATCGTCTTCTCGAGCTTGTCCTCCTCGCCCGATACCGGGAAGAGGAACTTGAGATCCGGGTGCTGCAGATCGGCGGCCTTGCGGCAGGCCGCGCACACGCCGCAGGCGTCGTCCGCGGCCGCGCCGGGGCGGCCCTCGCACAGGATCGCGCGCGCGAAGGAGAGCGCGGCGGTGCCCTTGCCCACGCCCGCCGGGCCGAGCAGGAGGTAGGCGTTCGCGTAGCGGCCGCCCGCGACCACGCTGCGCAGGAAATCCGCGGACTCCCTGCGCCCGAGCAGCTCGGAGAGCTTCACGATGGGCATGGACGGAAGATACACGTGGCGGCGCGGGCCTGCACGCGCCGCGCGTCGAATCAGGACCGGTTCGACGCGCGCGCGGAAGCGTTCGAAGCGCGCCGGGCGTCCTACTTGAGCCAGTCCTCGGGATCGAGAGCGCTGCCGCCCTTCCGCACCTCGAAGTGGAGCACCGTCCCCTTGAGCGACGTGCCGCTCTCCCCCACGCGGCCGATCTCCTGACCGGGCTGCACCTCTTGCCCCTGGCGCACGAGGATGTCGGAGAGATGGCCGTAGAGCGTGTAGAAGCCGTCGCCGTGATTGACCACGATCACCTGGCCGAAGGCGGCGAAGTCGTCGCTCGTGAAGTCGACCCGCCCGCGCGCCACCGCGCGCACCGGCGTGCCCAAGGGCGCGGCGATGTCGATGCCGTTGTTGAGCGTGGTCGTGCCGAAGCGCGGATGGCGCTCCGGCCCGAAGCTGCCGACGATCTTCCCCTCCACCGGCCACTCGAGCTGCTTCCGCGCCTTGGCGAAGTCGCCGGTGTACGGCTCCGGCGCGCGGCCGCCGGCCTTGCGGCGCTGCTCCTCGGCCTGGCGCTGGCGCTCGAGCCGGGCCAGCAGGCGCTGGATGTCGCGCGCGGTCTTCTCGAGCTCGGCGGCGGCGGCCTCGTAGGTGCGCCGCTGCGTGCGGATCTGCGTGAGCTGCTGCTCGCGCTGCGAGCGGAGCTGGTCGAGCTTGCGGTTCTGCACCGTGGTCTGGCGCTCGACCGCGCGCACCTCCTGGCTGTCGGCCTGCAGGCGCTGCTGCGTGGTCTGGATCTGCTCCTTCTTCCCCTCGATGTCCTCGAGCAGCACGCGGTCCTGCTCGGCGACCATGACGAGGAAGTCCCAGCGCGCGAGGAGCTGGGCGAAGGAGCGGGTCGAGAGCAGGAACTCCAGTTCGCGGTCCGCGCCCGCCTTGAACATGTTGCGCAGGCGGGCCGCGAGCCGCGCCTTCTGCTGATCGAGCGAGAGCTGGGTCCGGTGCAGCGTGGCGCGCGTGACGCCGAGCTGCGCGTCGAGCGCGCCGCGCCGGTGCGCGAGCGCGCGCAGGCGGCGCCGCGTGAGATTGAGCTCGCGCTGCGTGCGCCGGAGCTGGCCCAGCGTCTGCGACTCGCGGCCCTTGAGCTTCGTCGCCTGCTCGCGGTTCTCGCGCGCCTGCTGCTGGATCTCCTCCAGCTCGCGCCGCTTCGCCGCCTCCATGCGGGCCTGCTCCTCGCGTGCCCGGGTCGCGCTGTCCGGACCTGCGGCCTGCGCGCTCGCGATGGCGGGCGCGAGGCCCAGCAGCAGGGCGAGGGCGAGCGCGGGCGCGATCCGCCGGCTCACGGGCCGGCCGAGCGCAGGGCGCGCGCCACGGCCACCGACGCCGCGATCCAGGCGAGCAGCACGGCGCCTCCGACGAAGCCGGCGAGCCACCACGGGGGCAGGAAGGTCACCCGCGCCACCTGCTGGAGCGCGAGCTGCTGCACGGCGAAGAGCAGGCTGAGCGCGATCAGCGCGGCGAGCAGCGTCTGCCCCACGGCCTCGATCGTGAGCGGCGTGGCGATGAAGCGGTCCGAGGCGCCGAGCCGGATCATGATCTCCACCTCGCGTCGCCTCGTCATCACCGAGAGCCGGATCGTGTTGTAGATGACGAGCAGGATCGCGAGCGCGACCACCACGCCCACCGCGAGCGAGTCGCGGGTGAGCGTGGCCTGCAGCTCGTCGAGCCGGCGCACCCACTCGCCCCCGTAGCGCACGTCCTCCACCTCGGGGAACTGCTGCACCTGCTTCGCCGCCTGCTCCATCGCGGAATAGTTGAGCAGCTCGGGCCGCAGCCGGACGCGCAGCGAGGCGGGCAGCGGGTTCTGGTCGACCGCCTGCAGCAGTTGCGGGTCGCCCACCTGCTGCGAGAACTCGTCCCACGCCTGCTGCTTGCTCACGTAGGTCACCGCGCCGTAGAGGACGGTCAGCCGCCCGATGAGCGAGTCCCGCAGCGCGGGGCTGACGTCGTCGCGCAGGTAGACCACCATCTCGCGCCGGTCGCCGATGAAGCGGACCGCGCGGCGCGCGTTGTTCGTGAGCAGCAGGAACACGGCGCACAGGAGCAGGGTGGCGGTGAGCGAGACCACCGCGGTCCACGCCAGGCCCTGGTGCTGGCGGAACGAACGCCAGGCCTCGCGGAGGAAGTAGACATGCATGTCAGTCCTCCGCGGTCTGCGGCGGGAGGGGAGCGGCGCTCTCCTTCGGCATGTACGCCGCGTGGCCGGGCGGCACCTCCGTCGCCGCGCCGCTCACGATCCGGCCCTCCTCGAGCCGCAGCATGCGCCCGCCGAGGGCGTCGGCGACGTCGGGGCGCGTGGTGACGAGCAGCACGGCGGCGCCGTCCTCGTGGATGCGCCGCAGCAGCGCGATCACCTCGCGGGCGCTCTCGGACTCGAGCGCCTTGGTGGGCTCGTCGGCGAGCACGACCGCGGGCCGGTTCACGATCGCGCGCGCGATC
>DATKKO010000086.1:0-2476 GCA_035542955.1 Terriglobales bacterium | reverse complement strand
CTGCTGCGCGAGCGCGGCGCCGAGGAGGTGCGCGTCCATGCTTAAGGGCGCCGGGATCGTCGCGGTCGGGCTGCTCACGATCTTCGTCGCCGGCGGCGCGCGGCAGGGCTGCCGGGACCTCGTCCACTCCGCCGCACACCTGAGGTACGACCCGATCCGCGACATGCGCCGCTCCGTCGCGATCCTGCCGCAGCGCACGATGCTGCTGCTCCCGGACAGCGCCTCGGTGCCGGTGACCGGGATCGATCGCGACCTCGGGCGCGACGTGCTGGCGAAGACGGTCGTCAATCCCACGCCCCCCGCGGAGCTGGCCGCGTCGGTCGCGCGCGGCGAGACCCGCTTCCAGATCCTGTGCGTGCCCTGCCACGGCACGGACATGTCGGGGCACGGGCCCGTGGCGCCGATGATGATGACCGCGGCCGACCTGCTCGGCGCCGGCCCGCGCACGCGCGCCGACGGCTACATCTACTCCTACATCCGGCACGGCGGCCTGATCATGCCGTCCTACGGCGCGCAGGCCACGAGCGCCGAGGCGTGGGATCTGGTGAACTACGTGCGCCACATGCAGCGGACGAGACCCGTGCGATGAACGACCGGGACCTGATCGGCGAGATCGCCGGACGCATCCCCGGGCGGCCGGACCCGCGCCTGCGCGCGGTGTGGATCGTGCTCTTCGTGCTCGGCGTCGCCGCGTTCGTCTACCTGCTCGCGACCGAGCCGCTGCGCGCTTGGGGCGCGTACGGCGCGAACCTGGTCTTCTTCCTCGGCGTCTCGCTCGGCGCGGGCACGCTCGCCGCCGCGATCCGGCTCTCGAACGGGCGCTGGGCGGCGTCGGTCGTGCGCATCGCGGAATCGCTGACCGCGTACCTGCCCTACGGGCTCGCGCTGCTCGTGGTCATGCTGGCGATCGGGATCTGGCGCTACCTGCCGTGGACGCACGGGCTCCAGCAGCCGCGGCAGGCGCCGTTCCTGAACGTGCCCTTCCTCTATATGCGCACGCTCGCCGGCTTCGGCCTGCTGTGGTGGCTCGTGCACGACATGGTGCGCGCCTCGCTGCGGCGCGACCTGCACCTGCTGCGGGATCGCGTGAGCCCCGAGCTGCGGACCGAGTACGACCGGCTCGCGGGGAACTGGACGACCGACGCGGAGGAGCGGCGCCGCGAGCGCGACCGGCTGGCGCAGCGCTCGGCGCAGGTGTGCGTGGTGTTCGCGATCGTGTTCACCGTGTTCGCCTGGGACTTCATCATGGCGCTCACGCCCACCTGGGTGAGCCCGCTCTTCGGCTGGTGGGTGTTCATGGGCGCGTTCCTGAACGGCATCGCCATGACCGGCTTGCTCGCGACGCGGCTGCGCGCGCGCCGCCGGCTCGAGGAGTGGGTCACGCCCGACCACTTCCAGGACGTGGGCCGGCTGCTGTTCGCGTTCAGCATCTTCTGGGTCTACCTGTTCTGGTCGCAGTACCTCGTGATCTGGTACGGGAACATCCCCGAGGAGACCTGGTGGGTGTTCCTGCGCTTCGAGGATCCGTGGCGGCGGCTCGCGTTCAGCGTGTTCGGGCTCGTGTTCCTGATCCCGTTCGTCTTCGTGATGAACGCCGCGACCAAGCGCAGCCCGTTCTGGCTCGCGCTGTTCTCGCTCGTCGTGCTCGTCGGCATGTGGCTCGAGCGGCACCTGCTCATCATGCCCTCGCTCCATCCCGAGCGCGTGTGGCTCGGGCTGCCCGAGATCGGCGTGGGGCTCGGATTCCTCGGCATCTTCGGCTTCGCCGTGCAGCGTTTCCTCGCGCGCTACCCGGCGGTGAAGCTCACGCAGCTCCTCGAGGCAAGGGAGGCGCGGGCGCACTAGATCGGGCGGGCGTGCTCGTGTAGGGTGGCGCGAGGTGCGCTGGGCCGCGATGAGTCGTGGCCTGCGGGGCGCAGGCAAGCGTGATGAGCGCGCCGCGTGATGGCGCGGGGAGCAGGGGAGCGAGGAGACGGATACAGGCCGCGTGCGGTTCGACTTCTTCTGCACGCGCCGCGGCGCCTGGGACCAGGATGGACCCGGGCGCCAGATTGTTGCGGCGCACTCCCGCGTGAGATGCTGAGTCGGATGCGCGTGCGCGCAGCCTGTACGGCGATGGGCGCCGCGATCGGCGAGCGTGCTGCCGCGGCCGATCCTGCGGCCGCGGCGGCGATGATGCCGGGGTGGCGGAACTGGCAGACGCGACGGACTTAAAATCCGTCGGGCGAAAGCCCGTCCGGGTTCGAGGCCCGGCCCCGGCACTCTCGTCAGCCAAGTTCGTCGCGACACTGTCGAGCGTGTACAGTTCCGCGGACCAACCACCTCCCCTTGGAGCCTTCACCATGAACGTCTCCCGCTCATCCGAGCTTCATGCAGCCGCGCGCGCATCCCTCCTCATCGCGGCGCTCGCGATCGCGTCATGCTCCCGGCCCGCGCCGGCGATCCAGAGCACCGATCTCATCCAGATCGACGAGCT
>DATKKO010000085.1:0-6942 GCA_035542955.1 Terriglobales bacterium | reverse complement strand
CCAGGCCGCGGGCGAGGCGCGCCCCCTGGACGAGCTGTTCCTGATCGTGGCGCAAGGGGAAGCGCGCGCCCCGGCCCCGGACGCCGCGGGGCGCGACCCGGTGGAGCGCTTCCGGGCCCACAGCCTGGCCCACGCCCGTCTCCTCGAGGAGCTCCTCGAGGTGAGGGCGCCCACCCCGGCCTCGATCCGCCGCATCCTCGATGGCATGGAAGGCATCGTCGCCGAGTTCGCCGCCCTCTTCGCGTGCCACACGAACGAATGTCCGGCGATCACGGATCTCCACCGGGAGCTGCGCGCGCGCGCCGAGCGCGAGCTGGAGCGAGCCGCGAGCGGCGGGCCGCTCTCGCCCGAGCTCACGCGCCTCGTCCTGACCTTCGAGGATCCCCAGTCGCCGGGAGAGGTGCGCACGCTCCATGGCCTCAAGCGCTACCTGCACCAGCGCAGCCTCAAGCTGGCCCTCCGACTGGCGGGGGGCAGCGGCGGCACGAACCGCACCGTGGACCTGCTGGTCGGCTCACGCACGCGGATCCTGCGCCGAGCGAAGACCCTGCACTACGTGGAGTTCGATCCGGGGGGCCCCGCGAGCCCGGGGCTGCCGTACGCGGTGCGCATGGTCGTGGAGGGCTTCGGCCGCTCGCTCCTCCACGGGCGCGAGAGTTTCCCCACAGTGAGGATCTTCTGCTACGGGAGCGAGATTCACTACTTCGTCAGCTTCGGCTCGCATCCCGCCCTGCTGCGGGTGAGCTTCGCGCCGCCCAGCCAGGGCGGCATGCTGGATCTCGAGTTCTTCGGGGTCAGCAAGTACGAGCTGACGGCGCATCCGAACCCCTCGCTCGACGGGCTCGCGGTCCTCTTCAGGCGCCTCGACTGCGACATCCGGATCGACACCACACGCGTGAGCGTGCGCTACGACAAGGAGCGGGCCCTCGATCTGGCCGACCTGTGCGAGAAGGCCGAGCGCCTGGCCTCGGCGCTACCCTACCTCATGGACCTCGACTGGATGCTCGGGGACCTCGCGCTGGACGCGGCGGCGCGGGCCGAGGCGGCGCGCGCCTGGGCCGAGTGGTTCGTCGACTGGGGCGTGCTTCCGTTCGAGCAGATCCTGACCCGTGATCGGCGCGGCGTCCTGCTCGCGCTGGAGTCGGGGCCGGCGGGGGAGCGCGAGGTGTTGTGGGACGGCGAGGGGCGCTACCGGGATCGCTTCAGCGCCGCGCTGCCCCGGGCCCTGCCGGCCGGGCTGGCTGCGCGGCTCCGCGATCTCGGCCTCGACCCCGGACCGCTGCTCGAGCGCGAGGGGCAGCCGCTCGGCCAGCTTCGGCTCGAGCAGGAGCTCCTCCGGCCGCTGCGGGCGGCGCTCGCGCGCGGTGAGATCGCGCGCGCACCCGGCGGCTTCGAGCGCCGAACTTCCGAGACCAGCAGGACCCTGCATGCGGCCGAGCTGTTCGCCGAGGTCCTGGCCTCCCGGGATGATCGTCTGGGCGCGGCCGCGGCGGTGGCCAGGGTGCTCGAGCCGGTGGCGCGCGCGCTCCGCTTTCGGACGACCGGCACGGTGAACGGCCACGACGTCCAGTCGGCGATGCTGCCGCTGGTGGGGGGGACTGTGTGGATCGGAGTGCTGAGGGACCCGAGCGGAATTCAGCAACTCGGCCTCTTCGCGCACGGACCGGTGCTGGGCTGCTGGCGCGATGCCCCCGGGGACCCCTGGCAGTCCAACGTGCGCTGGGACCCGGCCGAGCTTGCGGCGCTTCTCCGTCGGCATGGCTATCTGGCACCAGGCGCGGCGCCCGCGCCGGAGACCACCGTCGAACAAGCCGACCGCATCCGGGAGCGGTTTCGGACTTTCGCCGGTGCCCCGGCGGGCCGGCCGGAGGAGGGCGACCGGGTGGTCACGGGCCTGCGCGCTTCGCCCGGGCGCGCGGTGGGCCGCGCGCTCATCGGGACTGCGGGTCGGATGCCGGCCGAATTCGACGGCGCCATTCTCGTGACCGCCGCGCTCCGGCCCGAGGACAATGCGTCGCTCTACCACGCGGCCGGGGTGGTCTCGACCGGTGGCGGGGTCCTGAGCCACGTTGGCCTCGTGGCTCTGCAGCTCCGCAAGCCGGCGCTGATCGTGCCGGGCGAGTGGGACCACGCCAGCGGCGGTCGCCCCGCCCTGCGCTACCGGGGGCTCGACTACCAGGAGGAGGAAAGCGAAGTCGCGGGTTTCCGCGTCACGGTGCGCCGCAACGTCCGCGAGCCCGAGCACCGGCTTGAGGAGGGCGATCTCGTTGTGCTCGACGCCGACGCCGGAACCCTGGAGGTGCTCGGCCAGGACCGCGAATCCCTCGCCCTGCACGCGGAGCTGCGCTCGCTCGCGGAGTCCGTGCGCAGCCTCGCGGTGGCCGGCGACCCGGCGGAAGTTCTCGCGCTGCGCGGGCGGAAACTCCGCGCGCGGCATCAACTCGTGAGACTGCTCGGCGGACTGACCAGCCCCGCTCTCGCCCGGCACGCGGTGCGCGAGTTGCTGGCCGGGGAGGACGCTTCACGGGAGGGCGACGGCCGCGACGAACGGATGCTCCTGCTCTCCACCCTGATCGGCAACCCACGCGTTGGGGAAGCCGCGCGCGGGCGGCTGCTCCGGATGGCCGCGGATCTGTCGGAGCGCTTCGGCGCCGCGTGCGCGGGGGCAGCGCAGGAGATCCCGCGGCTGCCTTCGGTCTACCTGGTCCTGGCCTCGCGTTTCGAGGTCCTGCGCTTGAACAAGGCGCTCAGTGACATCGTGGCCACGCTGCGCGCGGAGGGGCTCGAGCCGCCGGAGTCACCGGCCTGCGCGGGGTGGACGGACCAGCTCGTGCGCGGCCGGCTCGAGGAGTTGCGGTCCGAGCAGGGGCGGGCGCTGAGCGCGTCGGCGGCCGGGGCAGAGCGCCGGCGGCCACGCCTCCGTCACCTGCTGCGCCACCTCGGCCGCGTGGACGAGGTGCTGGGAACTCCCGAGCGCGAGCGCGCGGGGGTGCGAGAGGCGAGTGCGGAGCTGGAGCGAAGCGACGAGAAGACGCGCGCCCGGCTTTCCGCCCGCTGGATCGTCTGGCCGGCGGATGGTGGCCACGAGCTGCATCCGCTGGTGGGTTGGAAGGCCGCCAATCTGGCGGAGGCGGCGCGCCTCGTCGGACCTGCGATCCCACCGTGGTTCGCGGTCACGAAGCGAGCCTTCGAGGACATGCTGACCTCGCCCCTCGAGGGCGCCTCCGCGGATGGGGCGCAGGGCGAGAGGGCGCCCCTCGGGAGCGCGATCAAGGGAGTGCTCGCGGCCCGTCTCGGCCACGCCGAGCAGGCGACGCGGATCCGGGCCCTCTGGGAGAGAGCCGCGCTCCCCCCGGCTCTCGTGGAGCAGGTCGCTGCCGCCTACCAGCGGCTGGCTCGGCCCGCCGGGCCCAACCGCGGTCCGCACGCCGTCGATTCACAGCCATTCGTCTCCGTGCGCTCCTCGGGCTGCGAGGAGGATGCCGAGACCGCCGCGCGGGCCGGCGAGTTCGACACCTTCCTCTTCGTGCGCGGTGAACAGGAGGTCGTGCGGCATTTGAAGCGGGCTTGGAGCGGGTTGTGGAGCGAGCGGGCGATCCACAACCGGGCGGTTCTCGGCCTGGAGGCCGGCGGGGCCGGCGGGGGAGTCATCGTTCAGCGCATGGTGCGCGCGCGCGTGTCCGGCGTGCTGGTGACCTGCAACGTTGCGGACGGAGAGTTGTCCGAGACGGTGGTGAACGCCGGGCTGGGCCTGGGCGAGGGCGTGGTGTCCGGGGCCGTCGCGGCCGACCACGTGGTGATCGCCCGGGGCGAGGACGCGAATGGCCCGCTGCGCTTTCGCTACGTCACGGCGGACAAGCGCGAGCAGTTCGTGTTCGATCAGCGGGCGGAGGCGGGCACGATGCGGGCCCCGACGCTCTACCATCAGCGGTTGCGTCCGGCGCTGGAGTACGTCGAATTGGCCGAGCTGGCACGGCTCGCGGCCCGCCTCGAAGCCGCCTACTGCCAGCCGCTGGACCTCGAATTCGGCATCGAAGGCGCGCGCCTGTGGCTGCTGCAGGTGCGGCCCGTTCCCGTCCTCGTGTCCGCCGTGAGGGACACCCTCGAGCACCATCCCCTGGCCGTGGCCGCCGTCGCGCCCGGCCGCGCAGGAGGTCTGTCATGATCCGCCGCGAGGACGCCCTCGAGTATCACGCGTCCGGTCGCCCCGGCAAGATCGAGCTGCGTGCCACGAAACCCTGCCTCACGCCGCGCGAGCTGCGGCTCGCCTATCTGCCAGGAGCTTCGTTCCCGGCCCAGGAGATCGCGCGCGATCCGGCGGCGGTGTTCCGCTACACCGCCCGCGGCAACCTGGTCGCGGTGGTCACCAACGGCACGGCTGTGCCCGGGCTGGGCGACGTCGGGCCGGCCGCCGCCAAGCCGATGCAGGAGGGCCTCGCCGTCCTCTTCAAACGGCTCGCCGACCTGGACGTCTTCGATCTCGAGATTCGCAGCGCCGACCCTGAGCGCATCGTCGAGGCGGTGCAGATGCTGGAGCCGACCTTCGGTGGTATCGACCTCAAGGACATCCGAGCTCCCGAGGGGCTGGCGATCTACGAGCGCCTGTGCGGGAGCCTCGCGATTCCGGTCTTCCACGAGAACCTCTACGGCAGCGCGGTGGTCGTGGCCGCTGCGCTGATGAACGCGCTGGAGCTCGCGGAGAAGCGCATGGACGCGGTCCGGATCGTGGCCTGCGGCGCGGGGACGGTGGGCACCGGCTGCCTGCGGCTCCTCCTCCGGCTGGGCGCGCGGCCCGAGAACCTGCTGGTGTACGACGTGCGCGGGCTGCTGCGCCCGGGGCGCGCCGACCTCGCGGAGCATCAGCGCGAGTTCGCGCGGGAGGATGCGGCATGCGACCTGGCCACGGGGCTTCGGGGCGCGGACGTGTTCCTCGGCGCCTCGACGGGCGGCGTCCTCACGCCCGAGATGGTGCGCTCCATGGGGCGCTTCCCCGTGGTGTTCGCGCTGGCTGCGCCGGATCCCGAGATCGCCTACCAGGCGGCGCGCGGCGCACGCCGCGACGTGATCGTGGCCACCAGCCGGGCGGAAGACCCGAACGCCGTCCTCGACCTCCTGAGCAGCCCCTACATCTTCCGCGGCGCACTGGACGTCCAGGCCACCCGCATCACCGAAGGCATGCTCCTGGCCGCGGCGCGCGCGCTCGCGGCGCTGGCGCGCGAGGACGTCGTGGACGAGGTCGAGCGTGCTTACGGGCGCGAGCACTTCAGCTTCGGCCCCGAGTACCTGCTGCCCAAGCCCATCGACCCGCGGATCCTGGTGCGTGAGTCCGCGGCCGTGGCCCAGCAGGCGGTGGTCGAAGACGTGGCGCGGCGTCCGCTGGGGCCCGCGGTCTACCAGGAGAGCCTCGAGATCCGGCTGGGGACCGGACGCGAGACGCTGCGCGGGCTGATGCTGCGGGCGCGCCAGAAGCCCCTGCGGGTCGTGTTTCCCGAGGGGACGAGCGAGACGAACCTCCGCGCCTGCCGCATCCTACTCGACGAGGGGCTGGCCCAGCCGATCCTGCTCGGTGAGCAGGAGGAGGTGCGCCGCCGACTGGAGACGCTCGGGCTCGATCTCGGCGGCGTCTCGATCGTGGATCCGGCCCGCAGCCCGCGCTGTGCGGCTTACGCGGGCGAGTACTTCCGCATGCGGCGGCGGCGGGGCGTGATGGAGTCCACGGCGATGCTCCGGCTCCGGCAGCCCGACTACTTCGCGGCCATGATGGTGGACGCCGGGGACGCCGACATGCTGATCGCGGGCGTGTCCTCCCACTACGCCGAATCTCTGCGCACGATCCTGGAGGTCATCGGCCCGGCGCCGGGTGTCTGCCGGATCTCGAGCCTCTACCTCGTGCTGCTGCCGAAGGACGTGGTCTTCCTCGCGGACTGCGCCGTGAACATCGAGCCGGACGCCGCGGTGCTGGCCGAGATCGCCCTGCTCGCGGCCGGCCTGTGTCGTTCCCTGGGCTTCGAGCCCCGGGTGGCGATGCTCTCGTTCTCGAACTTCGGCAGCGTGGACCACGCGGTCTCGAGGAAGGTCCGGCAGGCCACCGAAATCGCCCGCCAGCGCGTGCCGGAGCTGATCATCGACGGCGAGATGCAGATCGCCACCGCGCGCGGCCTGGCGCTGCGCGAGGAGTACTTCCCGTTCTGCCGGCTGGATCGGGACGCGAACGTCCTCGTCTTCCCCGACCTGCAGTCCGGGAACATGGCGATGCACACGCTCCAGCACATGGCCGAGGCGATCCCGATCGGGCCGGTGCTCATGGGTACGCGGCTGCCGGCCCACCTGCTGCAGTACGGCGCGACGGTGGAGGAGGTCGTGAACCTCACGACCGTGGGGATCGTGGAGGCCGCCGCGCGGCGGTGACCACTGGCCGCCCCCCACGGTCCCGCCCACCCGCGTGCTTCTGCTAAGGTATTCGCCCTCTGCCTCCCACAACCCAACCACGGAGCGAGCCATGACGCAAAACGCAGGTGGGGCCCGCCGGATCGCCGCGAAGAACCCCCTCGTGGAGATGGACGGAGATGAGATGACCCGGGTGATCTGGGCGCTCGTGAAGGAGCGCTTGATCGAACCCTTCGTCGGCATACGCCTCGAGAGCTACGACCTCTATCTGCCGGAACGTGACCGCACGGACGACAAGGTCACGGTCGACGCGGCCGAGGCCATCCGTCGGCTCGGCGTGGGGGTCAAGTGCGCGACCATCACGCCCGACGCCGCGCGCGTGACCGAGTACCACCTGAAGCGCGCCTGGCCGAGCCCGAACGGGACGATCCGCGCGAAGCTCGACGGCACCGTGTTCCGCAAGCCGATCCTCGTGCGCAACATCCCCGCGCTGGTGCGCTCGTGGAAGAAGCCCATCACGATCGGCCGCCACGCCTACGGCGACATCTACAAGAG
>DATKKO010000084.1:0-5976 GCA_035542955.1 Terriglobales bacterium | reverse complement strand
CTGGTCACCGGTAGCATAGCCCGTGATCATCACGATGGGTAGCTCCGGGCGGCGCGCGCGCAGCTCCGCGAGCACCTCCAGTCCGGAGCGACCGGGCAGCATCAGGTCGCAGATCACGAGCCGGCAGTCGCTGAGCGCGGGGTGCGCGAGCGCGCTCTCGCCGTCGGGGGCGCTCGCGACCTCGAGCCCCTCGGCCCGGAGCACCAGGCGGATCGCCGAGGTCACCACCGGCTCGTCGTCGACGACCAGCACCTGGCCGCGCGCGCTCACGACCGGGCCCCCGGCTCGGTGCCCCGGTGCGGCGGCGCGGGCGCCGGGGCGCTCTCGGGCGGCGCAGAGGGCGCAGGCGCTCGTTCGGTTGCGCCGGCCGCGCGATCCGCCGCGGCATCCGCCGGACTCTCGGGCACGCGGTAGGGCAGCCGCACGGTGAAGCGCGTGCCGTGCCCCGGCTCGCTCTCGACGCCGATCGAGCCGCCGTGCCCCTCGACGATGCCCCAGGTCACCGCGAGCCCGAGCCCCGTGCCCCGCGTGCCCTTCGTGGTGAAGAAGGGTTCGAAGATCCGCGACGTCTCCTCGGGCGTGATCCCCCGCCCCGTGTCCTCGACCACGATCTCCGCATACGGCTGCGGGCCGAGCGCATCCATGGCGTCCCAGCGCGCGCCCGGGCAACCCTGGCGCGCGCACCACTCCGCGTCGCCGAGCGGCGCGACGTGGACGGCGAACATCGGCGCTCCGCACAGGGCGCAGGTGCGTTCCGGCCGGTCCAGCCGGGCCCGGCACACGGGACAGAAGTGGGACGCGACCACGCCCTCCTCGGACGGCTCGGCCGCGCGATGCTGGCCGCGGCCGTACACCGGATCGAGGTGCACGACGGTCTCGAGATCGCCCGCGCGGCGCAGCACGCGGATCATGGCCAGGCCGCCGAGGCGCGCGTCGGAGTCGAGCAGGTCGCAGCCTCTCGGGCACGTCGCGGAGCGGATCGTGACGTTGCCGCGCGGTGGCACCTCCACACGGCGCGAGCGCACGAGGATCGAGCCGCCGGCGGCAGCGTCGCTCCCCGCGATCGCGTCCGCGGCGTTCAGCAGCAGGTTCACCACGACCTGCTGGATCTGGTTCGCGTCCGCCGGGAGCGTCCCGAGATCGTCCGCCAGCTCCAGCGTCACTCCGACCCGCGCCAGCGCGAGCTGGTTCGTGACGATGGTGATCGCGCGGCGGATCACCTCGTTCAGATCGGTGGGCTGGCGCCGGGGCGGCGTCTGGCGCGCGAAGTCGAGCAGCCCGCGCACGATCTCCCGGCAGCGCTTGGTCTCGCGCACGATCACCGCGAGATCCTCGCGCAGCTCGGACTCCGGGGGCACGCGCTTCTCGAGGAACGAGGCGTAGGTGAGCACGCCGGTGAGCGGGTTGTTGATCTCGTGCGCCACGCCCGCGGCGAGCCGGCCGACCGAGGCCAGCTTGTCGGCCTGCGTGAGCTGGCGATGCGCCTCGCTCAGCCGGCGCGTCATCTCGTTGAACGCGCGCGCGAGGTCGCCCAGCTCCTTCGCGGTGGTGGCGAGCACCTCGGTGGTGAAGTCGCCCGCGGCCACGCGCCGCGTGCCGGCGATGAGCGCGTCCACCGGAGCGAGCACCCAGCGCCTGCTCAGCCACCAGAGCAGCGCGCTGCTCGCGGCGATCGCGAGCACGGCGAGCAGCAGGAGCTGCCGCTGGTCGTGCGCGATCTGCCGGTCGGCCGCGGCCATCGACAGGTTGACGTCGAGCACGCCGAGCACCGAGGCGTCGCGCGTGTGCGCGTGGCAGTCGGCGCTCCAGCAGCTCCGCTCGTTGTCGATCGGCCGGATCATGCCGAGCACGCGGTGCCCGTCCGGCGCGCGGTAGATGCGGGCGCGCGCGTGCATCGTCAGGCGCTGGAGCGGCTGCCCGGCGGCGTGGCACGCGTAGCAGGCCTCGGCCTTCTTGTCGAGCGCCCGGCCGATCTCCGCCTCGCTCGAGGAGAACATGATCGTGCCCGCGGCGTTGAACAGCCGCACCTTCTCGATGCCGCGCTGGCGCCCGATGGTGACGATCTCGCGATGCACGGCGTCGCGCCGGTTCTCGAGCATGTCGTGGTAGGTGCTGCTGGCGATGGTCTCGCTGAGCTGGTCGGCGCTGCGCTTGAGCTGGTCGACGAGCGCCGTCTGGTGGGTGCGCAGGATGACCGCGGACATGACGCCGATCACGACCGCGGTCACGACGGCGACGCCGAGGATCGCCAGCGTGCCGATGCCGGGCTTCATCGCGTCATCCCCGCGAGGCTCGACGGCTCTCGCGTGAACGGATCGGCCTGCCTGGCGGGCGAGAGTTCGACGAGCCGACGCGCGCGGACGGAAGGAAGGATCGAAGACCGCACGCGATCAGTATACGCAATCCCCCGACGCGGAACGCGCGTGCGGGCGCGCCCCGAAGTCCCGTCGCACGGAACGCGTCATCGGCGTGCACGAAGTTCCATGACGCGGAACGCGCCCGTCGGCGCTCGGCGAAGTTCCGTCGCGCCGAACACGCCGTGCGCGCCCTGTCAAGGTGGCCATTCGTGTACCGGTCCCGCGACGAATTTGTCTTGACGGCCCGGGGCTCGCGGAGCCAACAATAGTGCGACGTCGCGAGGGAAGTCGGATCGCGGCGCGAACTCACCCCACGCATGGAGTGGGGTTGCGGCCTTGCATGGGCTCCTTTGCGAGACCCACGGCCGAACATGCGCAGGACGCCGGTTGAGCGCCACCCCGGGACACGGGTCCATCGAACGTCCTGGAGCGACGAGCAATCGGCGTCGCGCATTGGGTGACGAAGCGAGGTTTCCCCCGGCTGCTGAATGCCCGCGAATCCGGGCTACATGCTCCCTCTGGTCCTCGGGAACGGCAGCAGATCGCGGATGTTCTTCATGCCGGTCGCGTACATGAGGAAGCGTTCGAGGCCGATGCCGAACCCGGAGTGCGGCGCCGAGCCCCAGCGGCGGGTCTCGAGATACCACTCGTAGTCCGCGCGCGGCATCCCCGCCTCCTCGATGCGCCGGAGCAGCATGTCGTAGCGCTCCTCGCGCTGGCTGCCCGAGAGGATCTCGCCGACCCCCGGCGTGAGCAGATCGAGGCAGGCGACCGTCTTGCCGTCGTCGTTCAACCGCATATAGAAGGGCTTGATCGTCTTCGGGTAGTTCGTCACGAACACGGGGCCCGCGAACAGCGTCTCGGACAGGTAGCGCTCGTGCTCGCTCGCCAGGTCCTCGCCCCAGTGGATCGGCGTCTCGAAGCGCTTCGCCTGCTTCTCCACCTCGGCGATCGCCTCGGTGTACTCGATGCGCGCGAACGGCCGGTCGATCAGCGCCTCGAAGCGCTTCGGCAGCTCCGGCTCGACCGACCGCGTCAGGAACTCGATCTCCTTCGCGCAGCGCTCGCGCACGCGGCGCGCCAGCGCCCGCACGAAGTCCTCGATCATCGCCAGCAGGTCGTCGAAGTCGTAGAAGGCCATCTCCGGCTCGATCATCCAGAACTCGGCCGCGTGCCGGCTGGTCTCCGAAGGATCGGCGCGGAAGATCGGGCTGAAGGTGTAGATCTCGCCGAGGCCGAGCGCGAGCGATTCGCCCTCGAGCTGCGCGCTCACCGAGAGGAACGACGCGCGCCCGAAGTAGTCGCGCGACTCGTCCAGCTCGGGCCCGAGCCGGCGCAGCTCCTCCAGGTTGAGCGCCGTGACCCGGAACGCCTGGCCCGCGCCCTCGCAGTCGCTGCGGGTGATGAGCGGCGGGTGCACGTAGACGTAGCCGTGCTCGTGGAAGTACTCGTGCATCGCGTACGAGACCTCGCTGCGCATGCGGAACACGGCCTGGAAGGTGTTCGAGCGCGCGCGCAGGTGGGCGATCTCGCGCAGGAACTCGAACGAGTGCCCCTTCTTCTGGAGCGGGTAGGCCTCGTCCGCGGGGCCCACGACCTCGAAGCTCGCCGCCAGCAGCTCGATCGCCTGGCCGCGGCCGCGCGAGGCCACGATCTCGCCGGTGACGCGCGCGCAGCAGCCGGTGGTGATCGGCTTCAAGGCGGCGTCGTCGAAGCGCGCGCGATCGAGCACGATCTGGAGCGGCGCGAGCGCGGTGCCGTCGTTCAGGTCCACGAACGCCGCGCGCGGGCTGGTGCGGATCGTGCGCACCCAGCCCCACACCGCCACGGTGGTGCCGACCGGATTCGCCTCGAGCAGGTCCTTGATCCGCGCGCGCCGTGCGTTGATCACCGGCCGCCTCCCGTGTCCGTGCGCCCGCGGCCGCGGCCCCGCGCGCTCACAGGCCCAGCTCGCCCTTGATCGAGCGCATCGCTTCGAGCGTGTTCGCGATGTGCCGGTCGAGATCGAGGCCCAGCTCCGCCGCGCCGTTCACGATGTCCTCGCGGTTCACGTTCCGCGCGAAGTCGGCGCGCTTCATCTTCTTCCTCACGCCCGCGACCTCGACCTCGTCGAGCGACTTGTGCGGCGTCACGAGCGCGCAGGCCACGAGGAAGCCGCACAGCTCGTCGCAGGCGTAGAGCGCGCGCGCCATGGGCGTGTCGCGCGGCACGCCGGTGTAGCTCGCGTGACCGAGCACGGCCCGGCAGATGTCCTCGGGCCAGCCGCGCTGGCGCAGCACCTTCACGCCCGCCAGCGGATGGCGGATGGCGTCGGGATGCCGCTCCCAGTCGAAGTCGTGCACCAGGCCGGTGATCGCCCAGCGCTCCTCGTCCCCGCCCAGCTCGCGGGCGTAGCGGCGCATCGCGGCCTCGACCGCCCAGCAGTGCTTGAGCAGGTTCGGGTTCTGGATCCACTCGTGGAGGAGCGCGATCGCGTCCTCGCGGGTGGGCAGCGGCGTGTCGGTCATTTGTTCTCGAAGAACGCCCGGTTCTTCTCGATGTAGCTCTTCCACTTCTCGGGCACGCTGGTGTCGGGGAAGATCGCCTGCACCGGACAGGCCGCCTCGCAGGCCTGGCAGTCGATGCACTCGTCCGGGTGGATGTAGTACTGGTCCTCCCCCTCGTAGATGCAGTTGACCGGACAGACCTCGACGCAGGACTTGTCCTTGACCCCGATGCAGGGCTCGGCGATGACGAACGGCATGGAATCCGATCCCCGGGACCCGGCGGAGAACCCCGGATGAGAACGACGGGAGACCCGCGGCCGGAACGCGGGCGCAGTCTAGGAAGCGATCCGGGAAAACGCAAGAACGCGAGCCCCGTGGATCGCCGACCTGCGGCCGGGCGCGATGGGCTAGAATCGCCGCTCCGATCGGAGTTCACGATCACGCGGAGGCTGCCATGGCCGTGCGCCGTCTCGCTCTCGCGCTCCCGTTCCTCGCTCTCCTGCTCGCGCGTCCCGCTTCCGCTCTCGATCCGGCGGCGGGAACCGCCGCGTCGCCGGATGCGCGCTCGTACACCGGCCGCGGCTTCGCCCCGGTGGGCGACACCTGGCTCTTCTACGAGGTGAAGGGCGCGGGCGAGCCGCTGGTGCTGATCCACGGCGGCCAGCTCGACAGCCGCATGTGGGACGACCAGTTCGACGCCTACGCCCGCGAGTTCCGGGTGCTGCGCTACGACGTGCGCGGGTTCGGCGGCTCGCCCGTCACGAAGCAGCCCTACTCGAACGCCGACGACCTCGCCGCGCTGATGGACTACCTCGGCATGCCGAAGGCGCACATCGTCGGCCTGTCGCTCGGCGGCATGGTGGCGACCGACTTCGCGGTCACGCACCCGGAGCGCGTGCTCTCGCTCGTGCTCTCGGGACCCGGCGTCACGGGGCTCGACCTCGAGTCGCCCGAGGAGAACGCCCGCTTCCTGCGCGAGGTGAAGGCGGCGCGCGACGATCCGCCGGACCGCGCGGTCCGGCCCTGGCTCGAGGATCCGCTGATCGCGCCGGCCATGGAGAACCCGCGGATCGCGACCAAGATCGAGCGTCTCGCGCGCGAGAACCTGCACGCCTGGCTCAACAACTGGCTCC
>DATKKO010000083.1:0-4132 GCA_035542955.1 Terriglobales bacterium | reverse complement strand
CGACAGCAAGCAGCTCTGCCCCGAAACACGCGAGCGGCTCTATGCCCGGATCGTCGTCGAGGCGCGCGCCTTCGCCTGGGCGGTCGTGGGCCAGCGCGCGATCGACGCGATGA
Organism: Terriglobales bacterium; assembly: GCA_035542955.1. Lineage (GTDB taxonomy): Bacteria > Eisenbacteria > RBG-16-71-46 > RBG-16-71-46 > RBG-16-71-46 > JANXPZ01. The sequence goes on along the minus strand of DATKKO010000083.1, from coordinate 4,019 downwards.
ACATCCGGCGCGCGAGCCTCGAGGCGATGCGGCGCGCGGTGCTGCGCCTGCCGCTCGTTCCGGATCTCGTGCTCGTCGACGGCGACACCTGTGTGCCGGGGCTCGACTGCCGTCAGCAGGCGATGGTCTCGGGCGACGGGCGGCTGCTTTCGGTGGCGGCCGCCTCGGTGGTGGCGAAGGTGGTTCGCGACCGCATCATGGACCGGCTCGATCGTGTCTGGCCGGAATACGGATTCGTCCGGCACAAGGGGTACGCCACGCCGGAGCATCTCGAAGTCCTGAGCCGCATCGGCCCCTGTCCGCTCCATCGGTATTCCTTCGCTCCGGTGCGCGTGCAAGAGCTGCCGCTCTTCCCCTAGAATCGCGCTGCCCGGGGGCGCGCCGCGCGACGGCGGCGCTCCGCGGGTTCGATCGTCCGGCCCCCGCGCCCCCGTGCGGAGCATGCGATGGGATTGGCTCAGGAGCACGGGCACGCGGGCGAGGCGCTCGCGGCGGCCTATCTCGAGCTCGCGGGGCTCGAGGTCCTGCGGCGCAACGTGCGGCTTGGCGGAGTCGAGGTGGACCTGGTCGCGCGGGAGGGGCGCACGCGCGTGGTCGTCGAGGTGAAGCTGCGCGGGCGGGCGGACTACGGCGGCGCGATCGGCGCGGTGGACGCGCGCAAGCGCGCCCGCCTGCGGCGCGCGGCGCTCGCCCTGCTCGCCGAGAGGGAGGATCCGGTGCGGGTGGACGTGATCGCGATGGATCTCACGCCCGAAGGTCTGGCGCTGCGTCACGTGCGCAACGCGGTCACGGACGGCAGGTGAGGGCGTGAAGGTCCCGCGTTTCGTGCTCTCGCGGCGCATGCGCGCGCGGCTCCGCGCGCAGCGGCGCTGGTGGCGCGCCCGCCTGCGCGGCCACGCGCGGGGCGAGGTCCTCTTCCCGCCCGCCGGGCGCGGCATGGTCGCGGTCGAGACCCTGGCCGGTCCGCCGCCGCTCCCGCGGGACGCGGAGGGAGCCCCGGCGCCGACCGCGCAGGAATCCGTTCACGAGCGCGGCCCGCGGATCGCCGTGCTCCACGCCACCGCGGGCAGCGGCCACAAGCGCGCGGCGGAGGCGCTGGCGCGCGCGGTCGCGACCCTCGACCCCGCCGTCACCGTGCGCGAGGTGGACACGCTGGTCTTCGCCTCGCGCTGGTATCGCGGCACGTACGCGGCGTCCTACAACGCGATGGCGGCGCACGCGCCGCAGCTCTGGGGCGCGCTCTACCACTCGTGGGCCGCGGCGCCCGTGAACCGCAGCACCGCGCCCGCGCGCCTCGCCCTCGACCGGCTCAACCTGCGGCGGCTCGTGCGCGTGGTCGATCGCGAGCGCCCCGACGCGATCGTGTGCACGCACTTCCTGCCGGTCGAGGCCCTCTCGCCCCGGCGCGGCCGCGGCCTGGACGCCCCGCTCTACTGCGTGATCACGGACTTCGCCGCGCATCCCTTCTGGGCCTTTCCGCACGTGGACCGCTACTTCGTCGCGGCCGACGCGGTGGCGGACGAGCTGATTCGGCTCGGCGTGTCCGCGGAGCGCATCGAGGTGACCGGGATCCCGGTCGATCCGAGGTTCGCGCGCAGCCTCGGCCGCGAGGCCGCGCGGGAGCGGTTCGGGCTCGATCCCGCGCGGCCGGTGGTGCTCGTGATGGGTGGCGGGCACGGCGTCGGTCCGCTCGGTGAGCTGGCCGAGCGGATGGCGGAGCTGCGGCCCGAGGCGCAGGTGCTCGTGGTCTGCGGCACCAACGCCCGGCTGCGCGACCAGATCGACCACCTGCCGGCGGGCCGCGTCGGGCGCGTCCGCACGCTGGGCTTCACCCACGACGTGGACGCGCTGCTCGAGGCCTGCGACGCGGTGGTGGGGAAGGCGGGCGGGCTCACGTGCTCGGAGGCGCTCGTGAAGCGCGCGCCGCTGATCGTGTTCCGGCCCACGCCGGGGCAGGAGGTGGGCAACGCGCGCTTCCTCGCCTCCGCGGGCGCGGCGGTGCTCGCCGATTCGGCGGCGGAGGTGACCGCCACGCTCGCGCGCTGGCTCGCCGATCCCGGCGCGAGCGGCGCCGTGCGCGAAGCGCAGACCCGCCTCGCGCGGCCCGATGCCGCGGGCGCGATCGCGCGTCGCGTGCTCGCGGATCTCGCGGAGAGAGCGGGGCTTACGCACAGGGAATGAGGACGGGTCGCGCCCACTCCGCGCACGCCGAAGAGCCGCCTCTTGACAGCCGCCACGGCCCGGGCCTATATTTCGGTCGTTGGCGAACAAACGAAGGAGAGGGCGGAGGGCGATGACGGTCAACGAGGTCTTCCGCGCGCTCGGCGACCCGACGCGACGCGAGATCCTGCGGCTGCTGAAAGACCGCGACATGTCCGCGGGCGAGCTGGCGGACCGGTTCCCGCTGGCGAAGTCCACGCTCTCGGGCCACTTCAACGTGCTGCGCCATGCCCGCCTGATCGTGTCCGAGAAACGCGGCACGACCGTCCTCTACAGCCTCAACCTCTCGGTGTTCGAGGAGTCGATGGCCGCTGTGCTCGAGCTGCTCGAGACGCGGCAGCGGAGAAAGGAGAAGCGACGATGAGATTCTCGTGGCGCACCGAATGGCCGCAGTGGCTGTTGATCGCGGCGATGTTCGCGCTCGCCGCCGCGACCTGGGGACGCGCGCCCGAGCGCATCCCGGTGCACTGGGGCATCGGCGGCCAGGTGGACCGCTGGGGCGGCCGGTTCGAGGGTCTGCTCGCGATCCCGCTGCTCGCGCTCGGGATCTACGTGCTCATGCTGATCGTGCCGCGCATCGATCCGGGGCGCGCGAACTACGACGCGTTCGTCGGCCCCTACACGACGCTGCGGCTCTCGATCCTCGTGGTCATGGCGGGTCTGTACGCGCTCGTGATCCTCTGGGTGCGGGGAATGCGGCTGAGCATCGAGGTGCTGGTGCCGCTGCTGGTCGGCGCCCTGTTCGTGGTCGTGGGCAACGTGCTCGGCAAGCTGCGTCCGAACTGGTTCGTGGGCATCCGCACGCCGTGGACGCTCTCGAGCAAGCAGTCCTGGACGCGCACGCATCGCGCCGGCGGCTGGGTGTTCGTGCTCATGGGCGTGCTCATGATGCTGTGCGCCGCGCTGCGCACCGACTGGGCGCTGTGGACGATGATCGCGGTGAGCCTCGTCAGCATCCTGGGGCTCATCGTCTACTCGTACCTGATCTGGCTGCGGGATCCCGACAAGGTCCCGCCCGCGGGGACGCAGCCGGCCCCGAACGATTCCCGGCCGTGAGCGCGCGGGCTCGCGCGTTCGATCCCTGGGAGGAGTCCATGTTCCGATCGCTGTCGGCCGCTCGGCGGCTCTGTTGGGCGCTGCTCCTGCTCCTGTTCCTGCTCGTGCCCGGGGCGGCTCGCGCCGCCGGCGACGCCAACGCCCGCATGCTCGGCGACTGGCATGGCGCGCTGGAGGCGGGCGGCAAGAGGCTCCGGATCGACTTCCACATCACCGCGCGGGCGGAGGGCGGCCTCGCGGGCACGATGGACAGCCCCGATCAGGGCGCGAGCGGCCTCCTGCTCGACAGCGTGCGGGCGGACGGGGACACCTTGCGACTCGTTCTGGGGATGGTCGGCGGCTCCTATCGGGGCGTGCTGGCCGCCGACGGTTCGATCCGGGGCACCTGGGCGCAGGGCGGCTTCACCATGCCGCTCGATCTCGGCCGCGACGCGCCTCCGGAGCGCCGCCGCCCGCAGGATCCCGCGAAGCCGTACCCGTACGACGAGGAGGAGGTGCGGATCGAGAACGCTCCGGCCCACGTCACGCTGGCGGGCACGCTGACGAAGCCGCGGGGCGCCGGACCGTTTCCGGCGGTCGTGCTGATCACCGGCTCCGGCCCGCAGGATCGCGACGAATCGCTGCTCGGCCATCGGCCGTTCCTCGTGCTGGCCGACCGGCTCACGCGCGCGGGGCTCGCGGTCCTGCGCTGCGACGATCGCGGCACGGCGAAGTCCACGGGCGATTTCCGCTCTGCCACCACG
>DATKKO010000082.1:0-6709 GCA_035542955.1 Terriglobales bacterium | reverse complement strand
CCGCCGAAGTCCACGAGCCGCACGTCGCGCGGATCGCCGTAGGTGAAGACGTCGAGATCGCGGGCGCGCGTGATCATGGAGGCGAGCGCGAGATCGACGAGGCGCCGGCCCGTGGCGGGGGAGAGGGCGCGCACCGACCGGGGCGCGCGCCGCGCCTCGCGCGCGAGGTCCGGCCGGCCGCGCTCGAGCGGTCCGGTCTGGTAGCGCACGCGCCCGCCGGGCAGGCGCGCCCGCGTGCGCGTCGGCGTATCGGGTCCGGGCGCGAGCACCACGGGCAGGTCGAGGCGGTCGTGGATCTTCTCGCGCAGGAACGGATCGGCCCGGAGCGCGGCCAGGCGGCGGATCACGAACGCGGCCTCGCTCGTGCGCGGACCCGCGAGCCGCCGCACCCAGCCGCGCGTGCCGTAGTCGTACTCGTCGAGCCCTGGGCTCTCGGCGACATGCGCGAGCAGCGGGAGCAGGTCCTCGAGGTCGTCCGCCTTCGCGAACGTGCGCCAGTCGATCGCGAGCCGATCCGGCCAGCGCCGGGCGAGCCACTGCGCGGTCTGCGAGTAGAAGGGATACCGGATCACGGTGCCCGCGATCCCCGAGTCGGCGAGCGCGTCGCGGAAGCGCCGCAGGTCGGGCCGGCGATCGAAGCGCGCGAGCATGCGCTCGACCCGGGCGAGCAGGGCCGCGTCGTCCGGATAGGCGCGCGCGAAGGCGAGCGCCTCGTGGAGCCGGAGGACCTCGCGCGCACTGCGCAGGGGGAGAGGCTCGAGCGCCGCGACGAGCGCCTTCTTCTCGGACGCGGGTGCGGGGCCGAACGCGAGCCGCAGGCGCTCGAGCCGGCGCAGCATGGCGCCCGTCGACATGCGGCCGATTATCGAGAGCGCGCCCGGCAGCGTCAACGACGAGGTGGTGCGGGAGGGAACGCGATCCGGTCCCGGACGCGGGGGCGCGCCCGGTCCGGCATGATCACGCCCGCGGCGCGGAGCGCCGGGGCGCCCGCTCAGCTCCGGCTGGCGCCGGCGCTCGAGGTCTTCACCACCACGCGAACGGCCACCGTCTCCCGGCCCTCCTCGCGGTAGTAGACCGTGACGCGGGCATCCTTCTCGAGGTCGCCGACGGTGCGCATGTCGGCGTGCCGCGTGAACACCATCGTGCGGGGCTTCTTGCCGCCCTTCTCGACCGTCAGCGTGGTCTTGTCCAGAGCGGTCACGACGCCCGTGAACTGATGCGTGGTGGCCGTCTTCGCCTTGACGCTCGTCGCCGCGGGCGATGTCGCGGTGCGGCGCGCCGCCTGCGCGGGGAGCGCGGCCAGGAGCGTGGCGATCAGCGCGAGCGCCGAGCCCAGGGCGAGAACCTTCCGGCCCTGCTTCATCCTCCTCACCTCCCTTCCTCGCCCCGGGGCCGGGCGCGCGCAGCTTTACGCCGCGCGGGCGCGCGCAGTCAAGAGATCATTCGACGCGAGCGAACGCGCCAACTCCGTCGCCATGCGCGCGCACGCGGTGGACGCGCGTTCGGGATGGAGCAAGGCGCGGCGCCGCGCGGGCTCGGTCGCGCACGAGCGCCCGCCGATCCGGCCTCCGACCACGACGTGGACAGCCTCCTGCGCAGGAGAAGGGCCTCGATCCGCTCAGCGCGGCGGCCGGCGGATGCCGAGCTTCTTCATCTTCGATTCGAGCGTGGTGGGCTTGAGCCCCAGCGCGCGGGCGGCGCCGTTCGGCCCGCTGACGCGCCAGCGCGCGCGCTGCAGCGCGCGCACGATGCCTTCGCGCTGGATCTGCGCGAACGTGGACGCTCGCTGCGCGGGCGCGTCCGCGTGAAGCATCGCGCCCGTGCCGGCGAGCGTGCTCTCCGGCGCGAGGTCCGTCGCGGGCGCCGGCCGCCCGCCGGCGGCGCGCAGCCGCGCGTGCTTCGCGGCGAGCCGGTTCCGCTCCGCGGCGAGCCTGCGGTACGCCTCGATGTTGCCGAGGGCTTCGGCGCCGAGCCGCGTCGCGGCGCTCAGCAGGCGCACGTCCTCTTCGGGCAGCGTGCCGCGGGAGAAGATCGCGAGCACTCCGATGCAGCGCACGCCGTGCTCGAGCGGTAGCGCGGCGAAGCTGCGCACCGCATGACGCTCGAGCCAGACGGGATCGGCGATCTCGAGCGCGGCGAGGTCCTCGCGCTGGACCAGAGCCTCGTGGGTGACGGGCACGCGGCCGACCGCGCGCGCCCCGAGCGGGAAGCGGCGATAGGGGCCGTCGAGACGCGCGGAGACTCCCGCGCTCCCGACCAGGTGCAGGCAGACGGTCCGGTCCGCGCATTCCCCCGCCCACACGCACTCGTCGCACAAGTCGCCGGGACCGGCCAGCCACACGCGCGCGAGCGCCGCGTCGGCGGCGACGAGGACGGTGTCGGCCAGCGCGGTCAGCGCCGGCTGCAGGATCTGAAACGCCTCGAACGCTTCGCTCATTGCGCGCTCTCTCCCGGCCCGGTTGACTCGCACGGCCGATCGGCGATCGAGTGTCCGGCTGGCGCCTTCGGTGGCACCAGGCTCTGTACCCTAGATCACGCGATTTCGTGAGTCACGAGATTTCGTGAAATGGCCCGGGAGCGGCAGCTGGTCTCCCGCCTCTAGTCGGACGGCCTTGTGGCCGAAAACGGGTTCGTGGCGTTCTTCTCCGCATCCGAGCCCGAGCCTGTCCCGGAGCACTTCCTCGCGCTCCTCTATGGATTTGCCGCGGTGCTCCTCGGCGCCGCGGTGTGGTCGGGGATCGGCGTGCTCTCCAACCTCTGGTCGCTGCTCGCCGTGCCGGGCATGGGGTGGATCATCGGGTGGTCGTGCCTCCACGGCGGCAGGCGCGGGGACACGTTCATCCGTGCCTCCGCCTGGGTGCTCACGGTGCTCGGCGTCGTGCTCGGCCTGTTCGCGCAGAGCGCGTTCTCCGTGGTCCTTGGCTCGCCGGATTCGGAGTTCCAGGCGCGCGCCGCCGTGCTCGAGTGCTGGCATTCGTTCGCCGAGCCGCCGTGGTTCGGATCGGCCAGCGTGCTGCTCGCGTTGTTCGGCGCGTCGCGGGCGCTGCGCCGGGCGCGTACCGAGACCGTGGTCACCTGGCACCGCGAAGCGAGCGAGGGAGCGCCCGGGGCACTTGCCGCCCCCGCACCACCGGCGTCCACCGTCGCCGGCGCGCGCCTCGTCGCGACGAACGATCCCGGGTCGCGCGCGGCCTGATTCTCGCGGGCCGGGCGCCCTGCGCGGAGTCCGATCGGGCGGTCGACGGGGACCCGCGGCGGGCACGCTCCCCGGCCTGACCCGAGCAGCGGAGCCTTGAACGTCGGCTGCGCTCTTCCGCTATCATGCGCGGGCTCCGGCCGGACCCGGCCCGGACCCAGCCCGGACCCAGCCCGCTGCGCGGGCCGGGTACCCCGCGGGCCGGGTGCCCCGCGCGGCTCGATCTGTCGCGTCCGAGGAAGCCCGCATGAAGACCTCCGCCTGGCTCTGGATCATCGCCGTCCTGTTCACGCTCGTTTCGGCAGGCTGGCAGCGCAGGACCGGCCCCACCTATCCGCTCTCGGGCCGCGCCGCGATCGGCGGCACCATCGTCCACTACACGCTCGAGCGCTCGCACAAGGGTCTCGGTGATCAGCGTGTGGCGGTCGGCAGGCTGCCGCTCGACATCACCGGCGGTCTCGAATGGAAGCGCTATCGCAGCGGCGATCCGTGGACCGTGGTGGTCATGAGGCGCGAGGGCGCGAGCCTCGTGGCCGAGCTGCCGCACCAGCCGCCGGGAGGCAAGCTCTGGTACCGGGTGCGGCTCCTGCGCGGGCCCGAGACGATCCTCCTGCCGCCGGCGCGCCCCGCGGCGACCCGTTTCATGGGCTCGGTCCCGGCTCGCTTCCTCGTGCCGCACATCCTCTGCATGTTCCTCGCGATGCTGTTCTCGACCCGCGCGGGGCTCGAGGGGTTCCGGCGCACGCCCAGGCTGGGCGCTCTCACCGCGTGGACGCTGGCCTTCATGGTCGCGGGCGGGCTGGCGCTCGGCCCGTTTGTCGTGCACTACGCCTTCGGCCCGTGGTGGTCGGGCTTGCCGGTGGGCACCGACATCACGGACAGCAAGACGCTCGTGGCCGTGATCGTGTGGATCGTCGCGGCGATCGCCGTCGCGCGCGCCCGCGTCGCGCGCGCTTGGGTCCTCCTCGCCGCGCTGGTCACGCTCGCGATCTTCGCGATCCCGCACTCGTGGACCACGACCGAGCCGGAGTACGCGCGGATCGACGCCGCCGCGGCCGCGCGCTGAGGCTGAGTGCCCCGCGGGCGTTGGCCCGTGGGGCGCTCGCGCGCTACGGGCTCACGCGCGCGAGCACGATGCTGGGCGTGCGCAGCAGGATCTCGAGCGGCGTCTGGACGCGGCGCGCGACCTCGCGCTCACGCGAGGGCCGGAACGCCAGATAGGTCATGCCGTCTGCCGCCCGGCAGGCGAGAAGCTCCTCGGGGTCCGGCGCGGCCGCCACGAGATTGCGGCGCGCGTAGTAGCGCAGCGACGGAGCCGCCGGCCCGACCGTGAGCAGCGGCGCGCGGGCCGGGGCGACGGCGTCGAACGCCAGCGCCGCGCTCCGCGTGTTCATCCAGTCCTCCATCGCCGGCAGCACGCGGAGCGAGATGATGGGCATGCCCACGGCCAAGGGCAGCGCCATCAGCAGGGCCGCGGCGCGGCGGCGCCGCACCAGGTCGGCGAGAAACGGCGCCCACGAGCAGAGCAGCACGGCCGCGCCCAGCAGCCGCAGGACCGGCGCCGCTCCGCCGAGCCGCGAGCCGAGCACGGCGAACGAGCCGGCGGCCACGCTGCCCACGGCCGCGAGCGTCAGCGTCGAGCGCGTGAATGGTCCCGAGAGCCGGCCCGGGCTCTCGAACAGATGATCGAGCAGCCGGCCGCAGAGCAGCGCGGCCGCGGGCGCGGCGGGCAGCGCCGCGGTGAGCGGGCGCGACGGATAGACGAGGATGGGCGCAAGAGCCGCGAGCAGGCACGAGATGAAGAAGTGCGCGGCGCGCTCCTCGCGGCGCTCGCGTTCGATGGCCGCGACCGGCGTCACCTCGGGGCCCGTCGGGCCGAGGCGCAGCAGCGCGAGCCGCCCGCGCCACCAGGTCGCGGCGTGGAGCATCGCGTCCGGCAGCACGGCGCTCCACGGGAAGAAGCCGACGATCAGGAACGGCACGGCGAACACGAATCCCGTGTACCAGGGCATCGGCGGACCGACGGCGTAGGGGAAGAACGGCACGCGCGCGAGAAAGGCGCCGCCGTGGCGCTCGATCATCGCCCCGTACCAGGGCAGCGCCACGCCGACCATGAGCGCGAGCCCCCAGGGCACCTGGGCCCGGCGCCAGTCCTGCGGGTCGCGCGCGAGCGCGGCGTAAAGCGCGAGCCCGCCGAGAGGCCAGAGCGCCGCGAGCGGCCCGGCGCAGACCAGGGCCACGGCGAGCGCCCCGTAGGTGACGACCAGGCGCAGGTCGCGCCCGCGCGCGCGGCCGAAGACGACGTCGGCGAGACCCGTGCAGCCGACCCAGGCCGCGAGCGATCCCAGGACCTGCGTGCCGTCGCTGCGCGCGGCGAGCGGGAGCAGCACCGAGGTGGCGAGCACGCCCGAGGCGAGGATCCCGGCGCGCACGCCGAAGTGCCGCGCGCCCGCGATGCCGGTGACCAGCATGAGCAGCAACGCGAGCGCGCCGCGGATCTGGCGGGAGCGCAGCGGCTCGTCCGCGGGCGCGACGAGCTGGGAGGCGATCTCGAAGCCGTACGCGGGCCACGGCTTCTCGTAGAGCGCGCTCGTTCCGTAGAGCGGAGTGAGGAATTCGCGCCGGGCGATCAGCTCGCGCGCGACCTCGGCGTCGCGCGCCTCCCGCTCGTCGAAGAAGCCGACGCGGTCGAGCCCGAGGAACAGCGTGAGCACGCAGAGGACGCCGAGGACCAACGGGGCGAAACGCACGCGGGCAGGGTAGCAGAGGGCGGCGGCCCCGGGCACTTCGGGCGCGGATCCTTCGGGCGCGGATCCACGTCGCGGCGCCACGGCGCGCCGGCGCGACCTACGTCGTGGCGCCCATGACCTCCCGGACCTTGCGCTCGAACGCGTCGAGCGCGAAGGGCTTGGGCAGAAGCGGCGCGTCGAGCCCCTTGTCGCGCGAGCCTTCCAGGCCGGGCGCGTATCCGGAGACGTAGAGCACCTTGATGCCGGGGCGGGCCTTCCGCAGCCGGAGCGCCACCTCGGGCCCGCCCATCTCGGGCATCACCACGTCCGTGACCACGAGATCGATCGGTCCCTCGTGGCGCAACGCGATCTCCAGCGCGTCCGTGCCGCACGCGGCGCCGAGCACGTGGTATCCGCGCCGCTCGAGCGTGGTCTGCGCGAGCGCCCGCACCACCTCTTCGTCCTCGACGAGCAGCACCGTGCCGCTCCCATCCTCGGGCGCCGCGCCGGTGATCTCCTCCGCCGCCGGGTCCTCGGCGCCCTGCGCGAGCGGGAAGCAGATGCGGAACTGGGTGCCGCGGCCGGGCTCGGAATCGACCTCGATCCGGGCGCCGCACTGCTCGAGGATGCCGTAGACGGTCGCGAGTCCGAGACCCGTCCCGCGCCCGAGCTCCTTCGTGGTGAAGAAGGGCTCGAACATGTGGGAGAGCGTCTCGGCGCTCATGCCCATGCCGCTGTCGGCCACCGCGAGCACGACGCAGCGGTCGTCGCACGAGGCGTCGCA
>DATKKO010000081.1:0-9842 GCA_035542955.1 Terriglobales bacterium | reverse complement strand
GCGGAGGACCTGATCCGGCGCGGCGAGATGGAGCCGATCATCCTCGTCGCCATCGACCAGGTGAACGGCACGCAGCGCTTCGTGGACTACGCGCCCTGGCCGGATTCACTGTCGGGGTGGCCGTGGCCGAACGGGCGCGGTGACTTCTACCTGCGCGCCGTGCGCGACACGCTCAAGCCCGCGGTGGACCGCCGCTATCGCACCCTCACCGGTCCCGCAAACACGGCCATGATGGGATTGTCGCTAGGCGGGCTGATTTCGGTGTACGCCGGGTTCGCCTACGACAGCACGTTCGGCAAGGTGGCCGGGATGTCGCCGTCGTACTGGTGGGACGGTTACGAGATCCTCGACTTCGCGTTGGCGCGCGGCCGGCCGCCCTTGCTGACACGCTTCTACCAGGACACGGGCACGGGGCGCGACTACTGCCCGATCGGACCGATGGCCGACATCGCGCCGCGGCTGGGCTTCGTCCCCGGCGTGGATTTCCTCTCGCTCGTCGCCGCGGACGCCAACCATGACACCGGGGCCTGGCAGCAGCGCAGCCCGGGCATGCTCCGGTTCCTGTTCCCACCGCGCTGAGCAAGCGTCAGAACACCCGCGCTGCCACTCCCGCCTTCTTCAGGCGCTCCGCCGCGCTCTCGAGCTGCTCCTCCCCCGCCGCCTCGATCCGGTCACTCGGCGCGCCGCGATCGAGCGTGTAGAGCTGCACGACGCTCGGGCGGATCGCCGCGATGCGCGCGAGCCACGCCTCGATCTCTCCCGGCTCGAGATTCCCGTCCGGGCCGGCAATGAGAAGCGTCTGGATCGTCACCTCTTCGAGTGCGCTCAGCCCTGCGACCACATCCGCCAGCGTGAGCCCGTCCAACGGCCGGCTCACGCGCCGGAAGCCCTCCTCCGTGCCCGCGTCGAGCTTCATGATCCGCCGATCGAGCGCGGCGAGCGCCTTGCGCACGCTCGCGTCGCCCACGCGCGACGAATTGGAGAGCACGGCCGTGCGCGCCCTCGGCGCGAGGCGATCGCGCAGCTCCTTCACTCCGGTCAGGATCTCACCGAAGCGCGGATGGAGCGTGGGCTCGCCGTTGCCGGAGAAGGTCAGGTAGGCGGGCGGATCCTCGGCGAGCCGGACGAGCGCAGCTTCGACCGCGCCGAGCACTTCCTCGACGCGCGGCCACTCGTCCGGTCTCATGGACGCGAGCGCGCCCGCGTCGCTCCATCCGTACTGGCAGTAGACGCAGTCGAACGTGCAGACCTTGCGCCCCGCGGGCAGGAGATTGATGCCCAGCGAGCGCCCCAGCCGGCGCGAGCGCACGGGCCCGTAGACGATGCCGCGCTGCGGGGCGATCGTCATGCGCGGCTCACGCGGGCGCGCGCAACGCGCGCTGCGCGTCGCCCGCCCGCGCCAACGGCCCCAGCGCCCTGCTCCGCAGCCAGCGCGCGCCCCAGCCGCGCACAGCCCTCGACGATCTCGTCATCGTCCACGCACGCGATCGAGAGGCGCAGGTGCGGCACGACGGTCGGCTTCGCGAAGAACAGACGCCCGGGCACGACCTTCACGCCCTCGCGCAGACAGCGCTCGACGATCGCGCCCTCGTCGAGCTTCGAGCCGTTGAGCGCGAGCCAGAGGGTGTAGCCGCCGGCGGGCCGGGTCCATTCCACGCTCGCGGGCAACCGCTCGCGCAGGCACTGGAGCATGGTCTGCATGCGCCGGCGATAGACGCGGTGCACCCGGCGCAGGTAGGTCTCGTACGCGCCGGAGCCGCAGAACTGCGCGGCCGCGGCCTGGGCGAGCGTGTTGCCGCCGAGGCTGGTGAAGCGCTGGACCGCGACGAGCGCGTCCACGCAGGCGCGCGGCGCGGCGACCCAGCCCACGCGCAGGCCGGGGAAGACGACCTTCGAGAACGTGCCGAGATAGAGCACGCTCTCGCGCGCGTCCATGGACTTGATGGGCAGCACGGCCTTGCCGAAGTACTTCATCTCCTCTTCGAAGCCGTCCTCGACGAGCGGCACGCGGTGCGACTCGCACAGCGCGAGCAGCCTCTCGCGATGGGGCTGGTCGGTGGTGATGCCGGTCGGGTTGTGGAAGTTGGGCACGGTGTAGACGAACTCGAGCCGCCGCCGCGCGAGCACGCGGGCGAGAGCGTCGAGGTCCATGCCATCGGGGCGCATGGGGATCATGTGGGTGGCGAGGCCGTGCAGCCGGAAGAGCGAGAGCGCCATGCTGTAGGTGGGCGACTCGAGCGCGACGCCGCCGCCCCGCTTCGCCAGCACGCGCGCGACGAGATCGAGCCCCTGCTGCGCGCCGTTCGTGATCACGACCTCGTCGGCCGACACGGCGATGCCGTGCGCGCGCATGCGGCGGGCGACGACCTCGCGCAGGGGCTGATACCCGCGCGGGTCGGCGTAGTCGAGCATCTCGCCGCGCTTGCGCACGAGCGCGGACTTGAGACTGCGCCGCACCTCCTCGTGCGGGGCGAGGTCGGGGTCGGCGGCGAGCCGGGCGAAGTCGATCAGGCCGGGTGCCCCGTTCCGCTCGTCCGCGAGCTTCGCGGCGTCCTCGCGGGCGCGGCGCGCGGCCGGCGCGATCGCCGCCTCCCAGCGCACGACCGCCGCGGCCGGGGCGCCCGCGCCGTCGCGAGTCGCGAGCGGCGGCGTGCGGCGGCGCACGGTGGAGTACGAGCCGGCGCGGCTCTCGAGATACCCGAGCGCCCACAGCTCGGCGTACGCGGTGAGCACGGTGGAGCGATGGACGCCGAGCGTTCCGGCGAGCGCGCGCGTGGGAGGCAGGCGGTCGCCGGGCGCGAGCGCGCCGTCGTCCACGAGCTTCACGACGCGCTCGCAGATCTGGCGGTAGACGGGCACCCGGCTCCGCCGGTCGATGTTCACCAGCAGCATGGATCTCCTCCTGTTCCCGGAGAGCCGAGCATAGGGCACGGATTGGCTGGTTCCAACAGCCAATTCGTCGATGCGGCGAGCAGGCCAATCACGGGGCGCTCCGCTGCGGCCGATGCCGCGATCGGCACGGCGGGATCGGGCGCGATTGGCTGTTTGGATCCGGGCCGGCGTCACGTACGGTGATCCAGGAGCACACGAACCCGAAAGGAACGGCCGCATGGACCCTGACAACTGCTACGAAGACGCCGCCCGGGCCGGGGCGTACGCGAAGCTCGAGTTCGCCGGCACCTACCACCTGGCCTACCGCGATCTGCCGAAGATCTTCCGCGCGCACGCGAAGGGCGATCGGGCGCTGGACTTCGGCTGCGGCACCGGACGCTCCACGCGCTTCCTGCGCCGCCACGGCTTCGCCGCGGTGGGCGTGGACGTCTCGGCCGACATGATCCGCCACGCGCGCGAGCTGGACCCGGACGGCGACTACCGGCGGGTCGGCGACGGCGACTTCGCCGCGCTCGAGGGCGCGCGCTTCGATCTCGCGCTCTCGATGTTCACTTTCGACAACATCCCCGGGATGGAGCGCAAGGTCCGGATCTTCCGGGCGCTCGCCGGTCTCCTGCAGCCCACGGGCCGCATCGTGAGCGTGGTCTCCTCGCCCGAGATCTACGTGAACGAGTGGGCCTCCTTCTCGACCCGCGACTACCCCGAGAACGCGCGCGCGAAGAGCGGCGACACGGTGCGCATCGTGATCACCGACACCGAGGATCCGCGCCCGGTCGAGGACACGGTGTGGAGCGACGAGTCCTACGACGAGACCTACCGGCGCGCCGGCCTCCGCGTGCTCGCGAAGCACCGGCCGCTCGCGCGCGGCGACGAGCCCTTCCGCTGGGTGAGCGAGACCCGGATCGCCCCGTGGGTGATCTACGTGCTCGAGCCGCGCTGACAGCAGGCTCGAGCGCCTGACGGCCGTTTCCAGCGGCCGGTCGTCACGGGGTTGTCATCTGCTGGAGCCGGGATCGTCTTTTCCGCATCTGCTTGAGCAACCGGGGCGCGGACGCGCCTCGATCGCCCGCTTCGTCCGCGACAGCTTCCACGGAGACATCGGCAAATGAAAGCTCTCTCGGTTGCAGTGCTCGCTGTGGCCGCGTTGTCGCTCGCCACTCCCATCCGCTCCGCGTCGGCCGGCTGCGCCGGCTGCTCGCCCATGAAGTCCGCCGCGTCCGCGGCCTACTCGCTTCCCGAGGTCGGCCAGCTCGCACCGGACTTCGACCTGCCCTCGACCACGGGGCATCACATCTCGCTCGCCCAGTACCTCGGGAAGAAGACGGTCATCCTCTACTTCTATCCCAAGGACGAGACGCCGGGCTGCACCAAGGAGGCCTGCGACTTCCGCGACCACTCGGCCCAGCTCCAGCAGGCCGGCGTCGTGATCCTGGGCGTGTCGAACGACGATCTCACGCTGCATGCGGACTTCCGGCACAAGGAGCGCATCCCCTTCCCCCTGCTCTCGGACACGGACGCGCGGGTCTCGAAGCTCTACGGCGTGTACGGGGCGCAGAGCCACAAGGGGCACACGTGGACGGGCATCTCGCGGACCACGTTCGTGATCGACAAGGACGGCCGCATCGAGCAGGTGTGGCCGAAGGTGAACGTGGACGGGCACGTGGACGAGGTGCTCTCGTTCGTGTCCAGACACCAGCCGAACGGGACCTAGTCGCTGGGCGAATCGGCTGCCGGGGATCTCCGCACATGAAGCCGAGCCTTCTCGTCGTTCTCGCACTGGCTGCCGCGGTCTCGATGGCCGGAGGCGCAACGAAAGGGAGGAAGGTCATGGCCGTTCCCGCCAGGACGAACGTGGTCACGCGCCAGTACGGCGCGGACGAGGCCGCGCGCCAGGATCCCACGAAGGTGGTGAGGAACGACGCCGAGTGGAAGAAGATCCTCTCGCCTGCCCAGTTCAACGTGCTGCGGCGCGCGGGGACCGAGGTCGCGTTCACGGGCAAGTACTGGGACGAGCACGCCCGCGGCGTCTATCGCTGTGCGGCGTGCGGCTACGACCTCTTCAGCTCGGACACGAAGTTCGAGTCGGACACGGGCTGGCCGAGCTTCTGGGCGCCGATCGTGCCCTCGCACGTGGCGACGGACGTGGACCAGAGCCTGGGGATGGTGCGCGAGGAGGTGCGCTGCGCCCGCTGCGGTTCGCACCTGGGGCACGTATTCGAGGACGGCCCTCCGCCGACGGGGCTGCGCTACTGCATGAACTCGGCGGCGTTGACGTTCGTGCCGGCGGGGAGCAGGTAACGATCCTGGGCGGGCGGCTGCCCGGCCGCTCGCCATGAACGCGCGCGAAACGGAACACTCGGCGGCTCTCGCGTCATCCGCCCCTGTGCTAGCTTCCGCGCATGGCGCCGGACAACGGGCCGCAGCCCCGGCCCTCGATCCTCCCCTGGCTCACCGCGCTCGCCGCGCTGATGCTGAGCCTGATGCTCGCCGGCGCGTTCCCGCTGCTCGATCCGGACGAGGGGCGGAACGCGGAGGCCGCGCGCGAGATGGTGGCGAGCGGGAACCTGCTCGTGCCCCGGCTGGCGGGCATGCCGTACCTCGACAAGCCACCCGGGCTCTTCTGGGCCGTGGGCGCGGCGTTCCGCGTCGCGGGCCACGAGCCCCGCGCGGCGCGTCTGCCCTCGGCGCTCGCGGCCGCGCTCACGCTTGCGCTGGTCACGCACTTCGCGCAGCGCCGGGGTGATCGCGCGTTCGCATTGCGCGCGGCGGCGCTCCTCTTTCTCGCGCCGCTGTTCGCCGTGCTCTCCGCGTACGTGATCTTCGACATGCCGCTCACGCTCTGCGTCGCCGCGGTGTGGCTGGGCCTCGCCGCCGAGATCGCCGAGGGCCCACGCGCACAGCGGCGTCTCTGGATGTTCGCGGCGATCGCCGCCGGGGTGCTGATCAAGGGCCCGGTGATGCTCGCGTGGGTGGTGGGCGGAAGCCTGATCGGCGCGCTGATCCTCCGCTCCCGCTCGCCCCTGCGCTGGCTCGGCTGGTGGCCGGGCTGGCTGCTGGTGGTCGCGGTCGCGGGCGGCTGGTTCGCGCTCGCGAGCGCGCGCTACCCCGAGTACCCGCGCTACGCCTTCGCCGAGGAGACCTTCGAGCGGCTCACCTCCGGATCGTTCCGCCGCGAGCAGCCGTGGTGGTTCGTGCCCGTCGCGCTCGTGGCCGGCACGTTGCCCTGGTCGCTGGCGATGCCGTGGTGGCCGGCGCGCGATCGCGGCGCGCGCAGCCCCTGGTCGCTCGAAGCCCGCCTCGGTCTCGGGTTCGTGCTCTTCGCGCTGGTGTTCTTCACGCTCTCCCGCTCGAAGCTCGTCACCTACGTCCTGCCCGCCGTGCCGATGCTGGCGTGGATCGCGGCCGAAGGCTGGTCCGACGCGGACCGCGTGCGCGGCTGCGCGTGGCGGCTCGCCGCCGTGTACGCCGTGCTGGCGCTCGCGCTCGGGATCGCGGCCTTCGGCCCCTTCCTCGCCCAGGCGCCGCCGCCGTTCGACACCGCCGTGTTCGCCGCGAAGATCCTCGCCGGCTGCTTCGTCTACGTCGTCGTGCGCAGCGTCGCCGCGGCGCTCAGCCGCCCGGAGCGCGCCTTCGTCGGCGTGCTGCTCTTCACGCCCGTGGTGCTGCTCGCGGCGGGACCGCCGCTGCTGCGCTACGCGGCGTCGCA
Source organism: Terriglobales bacterium (assembly GCA_035542955.1). GTDB lineage: Bacteria > Eisenbacteria > RBG-16-71-46 > RBG-16-71-46 > RBG-16-71-46 > JANXPZ01. Next base: position 3,244 of record DATKKO010000081.1, on the reverse strand, counting down.
GTCGGGCGAGCCGCTCGCGCGCGCCATCGAGGCGACCGCGCCGGGCGGCCGCGTGCGCTACGAGGCGTGCTACAGTCCCGGCACCGATTTCCTGCTCGGACGCCGCGGCGAGCTGGTGAGCGCGCTCGGGCGCGAGACGACGAGCAACTACCAGCTCCGCCACCGCGCCGCGCTGATCGCGCGCGGCCAGTGGACGCCGCTCGCGGCGCCGGACACCACGCGGCCGGAGGTCATCGTGCGCCCCGCGCGCGCCGCCGACGCGGCCCCGGCGGGCTTCCTGCCGTTCTTCCGGGACGGCCGATTCGCGGCATACGTGAGGCGCTAGTCGCGCCGCCGAGGAGAGCACCGGTTCCATGTGCGGCATCGCCGGCCTGTGGGCGCCGGATCTCGCCCCCGCGGAACAACGCGCGCTGGTCGAGCGCATGCTCGGCTGCATGCGGCACCGCGGACCCGACGGCGTCGCGCTGTGGCAGGGCGACGGGCTGACGCTCGGCCTGACGCGGCTCGCGAGCGTCGCGCCCGAGGAGCCGACCCACGTCTACGCGAGCGAGCGCGGGCGCGAGCACGCGGTCGTGAACGGCGAGATCTACAACCATCTCGAGCTGGCCGCGCGGCTCGCCGCGCGCGGACACACGCTCGAGCCCGGGCCGGACACCGTGGTGGTGCCCCATCTGTACGAGGAGCATGGCCTCGAGTTTCCGGTCCATCTCGACGGCATGTTCGCGGTCGCCCTGTGGGACGTCACCGCGCAGCGGCTGGTGCTCGCGCGCGACCGCGCCGGCGAGAAGCCGCTCTTCTACACGGCGGACGAGCCGCGCCACCGCGGGCGGTTCGCCTTCGCCTCGGAGCCGCGCGCGTTGATCGGGCTGCCCTGGATCGCGCGCGAGCCGTGGCCGGGGGCGCTCGCGCGCTATCTCGCGCACGGCTTCTTCGCCGACGGCGACAGCGCGTTCGCCGCGCTGCGGCAGCTCCCGCCCGCGCACGTGCTCGAGTGGAAGCACGGCGCCGCGCGCCTCACCCGCTACTGGCGCGCCTGGGACGGGCTGCACACGGCGCCGCGGATGGCCGACGACGTGCTCGCCGAGGCGACGCGCGAGAGCGTGGCGCAGGCGGTCGAGTCGCGCATGCCGGGAGACGTGCCGTTCGGCGTGTTCCTCTCCGGCGGCGTCGACTCGGGGCTGGTCGCGACGCTGGCCGCGCGCCGCGGGCACCGCTTCCCGGTGTTCAGCATGAAGCTCGCGGGCCACGGCTACGACGAGACGGTGCTCGCGCGCGAGGTGGCGCGGCAGGTCGGCGCCGACTACTACGAGGCCGCGATGGGCCACGCCGACGGCGAAGAGGCGATCGAGAGCTTCGCCGCGACGATGGACCAGCCGCTCGGCGATCCGAGCGTGCTCCCCACCTGGGCGCTGGCCCGGCTCGCGTCCCGCCACGTGCCCGTGGTGCTCACGGGCGAGGGCGGCGACGAGCTGTTCGGCGGCTACCCGACCTACCTCGGCCACCGCTGGAGCGCCGTGGCGCGGCGCGTGCCCGGCCCGCTCGCGGGCGCGGCGCTCGCGATCGCGCGGCGCCTGCGGCCGAAGGACACGCACGTGAGCCTCGCGCACCTGATCGAGCGCTTCCTCGAGACGCGCGGCATGGATCCGCTCGAGCGCCACCTCGCCTGGTTCGGCACGGCGACGCCCGCCGAGGCGCGCGCGCTGCTCGCCCCGGCGCTGCGCGCCTCGCTCGGCGCGGACGAGGAGCGCGGGTACCTGCGCGAGTTCGCGGCGCGCGTGGCCGAGGCCGCGCCGCCCGGCTGGCCCGCGCGGCCGGGGCTGCTCGTGTGGCAGCTCCTCGACTTCGATCTCTACCTCGGGGGCGGGCTGCTCACGAAGGTGGACCGCTGCACCATGGCGCACAGCGTGGAGTCGCGCGCGCCGTTCCTGAGGCACGCGCTCATCCGCTTCGCGCTCGGGCTGCCCGAGGACGCGAAGCTGCGCGGCGGGAGCGGCAAGCGCGCGCTCAAGCTCGCCGCGCGCGGACTGCTGCCGAGATCCATCCTCGAGCGGCGCAAACAGGGCTTCTCGCCGCCGTTCTCGGCGTGGGCGCGCGGGCCATTGCGCGGGCTCGTCGAGTCGCGGCTCGCGCCCGCCCGCCTGCGCGCGGGCGGCGTGCTCGATCCGGACGCCGCCGCGCGCGTGCTCGGGGACCACGTCTCGGGCCGCGCCGAGCGCGGCCGCACGCTGTGGACGCTCCTCAGCCTGCAGATGTGGGCGGAGGCGTGGGGGCGCGGCAAGCCCTGCGGGTGAGATCAGGCCCGCGGCGGGCCCGCCGATCGCCGTTCGATCGACGGGGCCCCGCGCTCACTTCGACACCGGCGATTCCTCTGGGGAAACTTGCGCAGGGTTCAGGCACGAGCCCGCTTCGTCGCGGGGCAGTTCCGCTTTGCCGTTCGGGGCGCGGCACTTTACAATTACTGGATCGACTGTGCTCTGCCACCTCCATTCTCCGCCCAGAGGAACGAGATGATCATCCCGCTGAGGCTCTCCCGCTCGCTCGCTGTCCTCGTGGTCCTTTCCGGCATCGTCCTTCTGGCGGGCTCGTCGTTCGCGGCGCCCCAGGTCGATGTGATGGTGAAGTCGCCGTACCTCATCTACCCGGGCGTCGTCGGGCAGATGGAGGTGCTCTGGCAGCTCTCGGGCACGTACACCTCCACGGTCGAGTGGGGCACGGATCTCACCTACTCCTCGGGCAGCGCCTCGAGCACCGAGTACGGCACGGCGAACCAGCACGCGTACACGTTCACGGACCTGCTGCCGGCGACCAAGTACTACTACCGGATCACCACGCTGGGCACGCCGTACACGGGCTCGTTCCTCTCGGCGCCGCCGAGCGACACCACGCGGGTCAAGTTCCTCGTCTACGGGGACACGCGGCCTTCCAGCACCAGCGGCCCCGCCGACGAGCACAACACGGAGGCCGGGGTGATACTCGCCGCCATCAATGCCGATCCGGCCTACCAGACGTTCACGCTCTTCATGGGCGACTACGTCTACAACGGCTGCACCGAGAGCTTCTGGAGTAGTCAGTGGTTCCCCTTCAACGAGCCCAACATCCGCACCCTGACGGCGAACCTGCCCTACGCGGGCTGCATGGGGAACCACGAGACCTATCCGACCGGCAGCACCTCGCTGTTCCCGAAGTACTTCCCCTATCCGTTCGCGGGCAGCCGCTACTACTACTCGTTCGACTACGGCCCGGC